>CAYHPP010000013.1:0-10038 GCA_964358745.1 uncultured Candidatus Saccharibacteria bacterium
AAATTTGAATCTTCTGCCAAAAATATCTGGTGTACCGCGGTAGTCTTTAACGCCGCGAAAGCCCGCATAGCCCAACGCGATCCCAGTTACACCGGCGCGCAATGGCACGGTACGGCTATCGGTAATTAAAACACCGAGATGTCTTATTCCATACCTTTGCCGCAATTTATTACGGAGTTCTCGAGCTGTTTTGAAACTGTCTTTTGGTAATAAAATAAGCTTGCCGTTTGCATTGGACTCATCAATTCCGGCGGAAGCCATGACCGCTCCGTCTTTAATGGTGAGCCAAACGTATTTGGTGGGTATGGCAATGCTGCTTTCTTCGCGAATCAGTTTTTCCTTCGCTCGCGTATTTTCGGCGACAGCCGTTCGGTTTTCCCCAAGAGCGACGATTTTAGAAGTAACGACCACCACGGATTTTTCCGGGAGTTTCTTGAAATAGCCGGTGATAAAAGCGAATAAATTCTCGCCCTCTTGAAAGATGCGAGTTTTGATTGGTCGAATAATCATGTTTGTTGACGGTCAATCCGATAGTGGAGTAAAAGAGTGCCGGTTTGGTTGAGCCGCTTTACGGAAACCAGAATCAACCGCTCTGTTTGAGTACCACCGACAAACATTTCCTTTCCGCGACCGAATATGAGCGGCTCAACAGTAATAAAAATCTCATCCAAAAGTCCGGTTTGAAGCATAAAGCGGTACACCGCTCCGCCGCCGAGCACCGCGACACTCTTGTACTTTCCGAGCAATTCAAGCAAATTAACTTTTGCCGGATTAACAAAAGTTACTGTTCCTTTGCGTATGAAAGTTCGCGGGCGGCTCGAAAGAACGAATGTGTTCCGTCTGCGCAATCGCCCGGCGGCCGATTCATAAGTGTTGCGGCCGACGATGGCCGCGTCAATGCGCGAAAGCGATTCTTGGAAGAATTCGGAGTCCTCTTTACTCGTCCAGTTCGGCGGCGTTTTACTTGATAGCGAAATGCGCCCGTCAACACTTGCGGCGACGAAAGCGACAAAGCGCGTCTTACGCCGTTGAAGATGTTGTAGGCGCATGTTGTTCGCGGCGAAGAATCGGGAGAAGATATCTTGAGTCAATGTAAAAACCAAGTTTCAAGAAGCGTTTTTTTTCTAGAAAACTGAGAAGGTTATTGACGATAATAAACGATCCGCTAATGCCAAGCGCAAAGAGCAGCCGTTCTGCGATGACGACGGGAATAAGAGAGTCCCAAACCGCCGCCGGAAGTGAAAAAACCCAAATCCACAACGCGCCTCCCACCGCGTGGGCTGTGAACGTGGCGCCGAGCGCGCGGGCAAGGAGAAATCGATCGCGAAGGAAGTGCGCGGCAATTGGAATAAGCCAGAAAAGCGAAAAGTACCAAACTGTTCGGCCTATTGGGTGCGCGATGAATGCCGCGATGGCAAGCGCGGGAACGACGAGATTCACTTTCCCCTTTTTCATAAAATAAAGCACCGCAAAAAGCATCGGAAAGAAACGAATGATTGTTCCCGCATCTTCAATCTGGGCTCCGTGAACCAGAAAATTAAGAACCTGCATCAGAAAAACGGCCATGACGCCCGGTATACTTCCGATAAAGGAGCCGGCGACAGGCGCAAACGCGTCAAAAACGGTAAACTTAACTCTTGACCCCATGAGTTGCGCGACCGGAATTTGCAGTGCGATAAATCCAAGAATCGCGAAAATGGCGATAAAGAGCAGGTTTTTCTTTGTCATCAATTGATGAATGTATTTCATAGTGGTGAGGTTAGATTCATGGCGATAACATAACACGGATCGTAAGACAACCTACCGCATGTAGTTGGACCATGTTTTTGTTTGATGGTTGTTGAGCACGTCGTTGAGGCTAGTGAAAGCTATTGTACCATAGGAGTTTGAGAGAAAAAGGCCGAATTCCGAGTGCTGTAAAAAGGATTTCATCGGATTTCAACCAGATCCAGATAAAAAACAAACCGCCAGTAACTCGTAGCAACTGGCGGTTTTGTGTTCCCGGATTGTCCTACACGTCGCATCCCTGCAGGCGCAGAGCCATGAGGTAATCGGCCGCCGGCTTGTGAGCGGAGATTTCATCCAGCTCCTTGCCATCGGCAAAATGCTCCTTCAGAGCGTGGCGAACCTTCGGCAGGATTTCATCCCATGTAAACAGCTCGGCCTTCTCAATGCGGAGCTGGTAGCATTCGCTACCAACCTTGAGGATGCCCTTGAGTCGCCGAATGGACTTGATGAGCGGGTGCTGGTTGCCTTTGCGCTTCGACTTGTCGAAGGAAGACATGAGCGGGTCCGTCTCGGCTTTGGGAAACATCTTCCTTGTGTGAATGATGACGATGTTCTTGTTGGGACAGTGTTCGATTTGGAATCGAAACCCCGTCACTTTTTTTGCCTTGGCTTTCGCCTCGGTGGTTTGTGCGTGTCCGTTTTCGTCTGTTGCAGTCTTGCAGCCTATTGTTTTCATTTTTTCTGTTTTTGGATGTATTTCAAACGGTCTGGCATTAGACTATCATATCATTGTACACACGTCAATACCTCTGTCTCGGTGTTCTGATTGCCCAATGAGCGCGCATAACGTAGCAAGTGACGCTTTACGTTTTGATGCTATACTTAAAGCGCAGATTTCTTCCTATTTTCCCGTTATGTTTATAGAAGAAAAACAACTGCGGGAGTTTATCAAAGATTCCGGCCTCGTCAGCCGAGGCGACCTTGAGGTCGCGGAAAAAGAAGCCGATGCGACCAAGCAGAGCGTCGGTGGCATTTTGGTACAGAAAGGAAAGGTAAACGAAGACGACCTGCGCAAAATGCAGGCGTATCTTTTGGGTATTCCATTCGTTGACCTCAAACAGCACAAAATAGAATTTGAAACGCTCTCGCTCATCCCAGAGCCCATCGCGAGAAATCATAACATCGTCGCGTTCAAGAAGAATGCCGACGCGCCGGTCGCGCCGGGTGCCGCGCCAACCGGTTCGCTGGAAGTGGCGATGCTTGATACCGATGACCTCGCCGCGATTGACTTCATCAAGAAAAAGACTCGTTTCAAGATACTGCCACGCCTTACCGACAGCGCCTCCATCAAGTCCGCCCTCCTGCAGTATCAGAAGTCGCTCAAGGCCGAGTTCGGCGACCTCATTAAGGAAGAGACCGACGCGTTGAAGCAGATCCCCGACGGAGCAGGGGAGGAGGCAGTGAGCGCGACCGACCTTAAAAAGCGGGCGGAGGATGTCCCCATCGTCCGCATCGTGGATACGCTACTCAAGCACGCAGTGCTCCAGAGGGCTTCAGACATCCATATTGAAGCGCAGGAGAAAGAGCTCGTCGTGCGGTACCGGATTGACGGGCTTCTCCATGATGCCATGATTCTCCCGAAGTATGTCGCGGGGAGCATCGTCGCGAGAATCAAGGTGCTTGCGAGTTTGCGACTTGATGAGAAACGCCTGCCCCAAGACGGACGCTTCAAGATAGAAATCGGAGGCGATAAGGTGTCGCTTCGCGTCTCCATCCTTCCGACCTATTTCGGGGAGAAAGTGGTGATGCGCCTCTTGCGCGAAGGAGCCTCGGGCTTCACGCTTGAAGTTCTCGGATTCCACGGCGAGTCGCTTGAGCGCGTGCATGATGCGTTGAAGCTCTCAACCGGCAGGCTGCTTACGACGGGGCCCACCGGTTCGGGCAAGACGACGACGCTCTACACCATGATTGATATTTTGAACACTCCGGATGTAAACATTTCAACCGTTGAAGACCCCATTGAGTACCAGATGCCGAGAGTGAACCAGACGCAGGTCAAGCCTGACATCGGGCTCACGTTCGCAAACGGCCTTCGCGCGCTCGTGCGCCAGGACCCGGACATCATCATGGTGGGAGAGATTCGCGACAACGAGACTGCCTCACTCGCCATAAACGCCGCATTGACCGGCCATCTGGTGCTCTCAACGCTTCATACGAACTCGGCCGCCGGGGCCATTCCGCGCCTTATTGACATGAAGGTGGAGCCGTTTCTCATTGTCTCAACGGTGAACGTCATCATTGCCCAGCGCCTCGTGCGACAACTCTGCGACACCAAAGAGAAATATTTCTTGAGTAAGGCGGGTGTGGCAACGCTTGAGAAGTCCGTTGACCTTGAACGCGTTCTCAAAGCGCTAAAGGACGAGAAAGTAGTTCCCCTCGCCACGACATGGGAGAAAATCGGCTTTTTCAAACCGCGCCCCGCACCCGACGCACCCGACGGCTTTCAAAGCCGCATCGGCATCCACGAAGTGATGAAAGTCACTCCGACGATACGAGAACTCATCATCAAAGGCGGGACATCGGCCGATATTGAGGAGCAGGCGCGGAAAGAAGGCATGCTCACCATGCTTGAGGACGGAATTTTCAAATGCGTGCAGGGACACACGACGATAGAGGAGGTGCTCCGGGTGGTGTCGGAGTAATGGGTACGATACGAATGCAACAAATTACCATGCGAATGCTTCTACTCTACAAATCTGGGATTTCTTCATTCGCATATTCGACACATTCGTGCGTTAATTAGTAGCATTCGTATCACGCCATGAGATTTCGCTACAAAGCACAAAAAGCAGATGGAAACTTTTATGAAGGACAGCGCGATGCGGCTGACAAGTTCGCGCTCTCGCGTGAGCTTCGCGCAGAGGGGGAAACGCTCGTCAGCGCATTCGAATCCGGCCGGAAAGGAAACGGAGGCGCGTCGCGCCTGCGGGACCTGTTTCAGTTCCTTAAGCGCGTATCTATTCACGAGAAGATTATGTTTACGAGAAATCTTGCGGGTATGCTTACCGCCGGCCTTACGGTCTCGCGGGCTCTCGGCGTCCTTCTGCGCCAGACGCATTCTTCAAAATTTAAAACCATTATCAAGGGTCTCATGGAGAGAATCAGCAGCGGGGAGAGCTTGAGTCAGGCTCTTGCAGCGCACAAAGAAATATTCCCCCCCATCATTATTTCAATGGTTAGGGCGGGAGAGGAAGGAGGGAACCTGTCAGTGTCTCTTTTTTATGTGTCAGACCAGTTGGACAGAGTTTATGCGCTAGAGCGGAAGGTGCGCGCGGCGCTTATGTATCCTGCAATCGTTGTTACGGTTATGGCGCTTGTCGGCGTCATTATGTTCGTCTACGTCGTGCCGAAGCTCACGAGCGCGTTTACGGAGTTTAATGTGACCCTTCCGCTTTCAACGCGAATCGTCATCGCCGTGAGCGACTTTCTCCAACATAATCTCCTCATAGGCATCGCGTCGGTTGTTGTGTTGATTGCCGCTCTTGTCACGGCCGCAAAAAGCGCTCGCGGGAAGCGTTTCATTGATTTTACTTTGCTCCATATTCCCGTCATTGCCCCCATTCTGCGCGAAGCGACAGCGGCGCGAACTGCGGCGACGCTCTCCTCGCTTCTTTCTTCAGGCGTTCCCGTGATAACGGCGCTTCAGATTACCGCGGATGTGCTCCCGAACACCTATTACCGCGATGTGCTTCTCCTCGCGCGCAGCGCGATAGAGAAAGGCGAGCCTATGTCGGGCATCTTTCGAGCGAACGAACATATTTTCCCTCCGCTCCTCTCCGAGATGGTTGGGGTAGGGGAGGAAACAGGAAAGCTCTCCTCCATGCTCAAGGAGACAGGAGTATTTTTTGAGGTGGAGGTGGAACAAAGAACCAAGAATCTCTCTACCATCATTGAGCCGGCGCTTATGGTGATTGTCGGCATCGTGGTTGGTTTCTTCGCTATCGCGATGATTTCCCCGGCGTATTCGCTCATGAATTCCATATAGTGCGAATATACGAATGAATACGAATCAACGAATAGTAACGAATAAGAATGAGATTTCCGATTCCGATTCGCATCATTCGCGTATTCGGATACATTCGCACATTCGCATGCCAAAAGGTTTTACATTGTTAGAAATGCTGCTTGCGCTCGGAATTATCGCCATCATTGCCGTGGTGAGCATAACATCGCTCTCGCGCGTCAACACAGACAAAGCGCTTTCGGTTGAAGCGGATAAGGCGCTTTCTCTTCTCGCTCGGGCGCGCTCGGCGACGCTTTCCGCAAAGGATGGTTTTGCCTACAGCATTCACTTTGAAGAGCGGATGGTCGTGCTGTTCAAGGGCGCAGGTTACAGTTCTGGTGCGCAGGACAATATCTCCCTTACTCTCAATGAAGAGGTGAAGATATCGGCGATAGCGCTTACGGGCGGCGGTTCCGACGTGGTGTTTAAAAAACTCACGGGCGCTACGACGCAAAACGGCACGGTCACGCTTGCATCCATTCGGGACGGAACAAAAACCAAAGTGATCACGATTGAGGCGACAGGAATTGCCTATAGCAATTAAATATCGAATGTCTAATCTCGAATCTCGAACATGAAGAAATCCGTAATATTCGATATTAAGGAGTTTGGTATTTTTCGAGATTCCCCGCCTGCGCCGAGGCTTCGGCGGGCAGGGAAATTCGAAATTCGAAGTTGCAAGCGAGGCGTCTCACTTGTGGAAATCATTGTCGGCACCGCTCTTATTTTGCTCTCGCTTGTCGGTCTCATCACCGCCTATTCTTTTTATCTGAAAGCCGGACTCAAGAATACTAACAACCTTAAAGCCGCGTTTCTTCTGCAGGAAGGAGTTGAGGCGGCAACGCTCATTCGGGACGGCGGCTGGAATACACTGGCTTCATTCGCGACCGGCACCCCATATCATTTGTCATGGAACGGGACCGCGTGGGTGGCCACCGCAACGCCCATGCTTATAGATGGCGCGCTCTATCGCACATTTATCATAGATGACGTGTATCGCAGAAATACGGACAAAGATATTGTGCCGCTCGCTTCGGGCGACCCCAAGACGCTCGACGCAGGCACAAAGAAAATCACCGTGCGCGTGTTTATGACAAACGGCGCGACGACAACGCTTGATAAAAGGACGGTAACATACCTCGCCAATCTGTTTGAGTAATTGCATAACATACGAACATACGAATATGCAAATTATACGAATCAACTCCTTCGACAGGCTCAGGATGGGACTTCGAGTGAGCCTCAGTCGAACTCTGAGCGGAGCCGAACCAGAATGGCTACGAATAAGGAACCCTGTGCGGGCGCGCGAGGATATGCGGGGCTTCTCGCTTATTGAGGCGCTCTTCTATGTCGTCATACTTTCCTTCGCTTTGCTTGCGGTGATGCAAACTCTCCTCGTTGTGACCAAGTCCTATGGGGCGCTTCGGAATGTGCAGCGGATAGAGCAAGAAGCCGTCATTTCATTGGAACGAATGATGCGGGGGATACGCGACGCAAACGGCATTGACGATGCGGGGAGCGTTTTTGGCGCGCACCCCGGGAAGCTCCTTCTCCAAAGCACCACGGCTTCCGGGACGCCGACAACCGTAGAGTTCTCTCTAAACGCCGGCCACCTTGTGCTCAGGGAGGGCGGCATCACTGTCGGATTTCTCACCAGCACCACCACGAATGTTTCAAATCTCGTGTTCCGCAAGATAACCACCGCCCGCTCCGCAGGCGTCAAGATAGAGATGACAATGCGGAGCGGCACGACCACATCTGCCCGCACGGAAAATTTCTACGCGACCGCCGTGCTTCGCGATTCGTACTAAGACAGAAATCCGAAGCACGAAATCCGAAATCCTAAACAATATCTAAATTCCAAATGAAGAAAATTCTAAACAATACTTTTCCCGTTTTGAGTTTTGGATTTAAGATTTTGAATTTGTTTCGGATTTTGACATTCGAATTTCGATATTTCTCATCCCGAGGCCAAGTTCTCACCATTGCGGCGATTTTCTTCATGGCCATTTCTCTGACCGTTAGTTTTGGAGTCGCGCAGCCGGTCGTGGACCAGATTGAATCCGCGCGTTCAATTGAAAGCGGCGCACAAAGCCTGTATGCCGCGGAGAGCGTGTTCCAGGATGTGGCGTATCGTCTTGTGAAAGGCATGGCCGTTGATACCGTCGAGACGCTTAGCTTGGGAGTGGCAACGGGTACGGCGACCACCACTTCAATTCTGGACGGCAAGGAGATACTCGCGGCGGGAGATAAGGGCCGTTTTGTCAGAAAGAGCAAGACGCAGCTTCTTACAAGCGAAGGCATCTCCTTCAACTACGGGCTCCAAGCCGGAAACGGCGGCATTAATCTCTCCAACAGCGCGCTTATTGTAGGCAATGTCTATTCCAACGGCCCCATGACCGGTTCAAACAGCAATACGATACAGGGTACCGCGGTCTCTGCCGGCCCAAGCGGGCTTATTGACGATGTGCACGCGACGAGTTCAGCCTACGCGCACACTATCCAGAACGCCGATATTGACGGCGACGCTTATTACCAAGTGATTTCAAACACAGATGTCGGGGGAATCTCATATCCGGGAAGCCCCGACCGCGCGACCTCCACCCTCCCCATATCGGATGAGCAGATTGAAACATGGAAAACTGAAGCCGCGGCGGGCGGCTCGGTCACCTGCTCCGGCAGCTCATACAATGTAAGCGGCAGCGTGACGCTTGGCCCCAAAAAAATCCCCTGCAATTTCTACATTGACGGCAGCGACAAACTCTATCTCACCGGGCCGTTGTGGGTAACCGGTAATATTCAATTTAGCAATACTTCCAAAGTCGCGATTGACGCGAGTCTCTCCGGGAAGACGGTAGCAATTGTTGCCGACAATCCTTCCAATCAGACGGGAAGCGGCCAGATTTTTGCATCAAACAGCGCTGAGTTTCAAGGCGCCGGCGTGAGTTCCTACATCTTGCTTGTCTCGCAAAACAGAAGCGCGGAGCAAGGCGGCGGCAACACCGCAATCCAAGTCTCAAATTCGGTAATCGGCAAGGTGCTTGTCTACGCCGGGCACGGAAAGATTGCCATTTCCAATTCGGTGAATCTTAAAGAAGTAACCGCGTATCGGATTGAGGTCAATAACAGCGCGAAGGTTATCTACGAAACGGGCCTTGCGGACCTGCTCTTCACGAGCGGCCCGTCGGGCGGGTACTCGCTTAGTTCGTGGAAGGAGGTGGAATGAAGAAGTTAGTAGCTAGTAGTAAGTAGCTCGTAGCAAGACAAAAGAGTTTTTACACAAAGATTATTGCCTTGCTATAATCACTGGGTGAAAAAGAAAACACTTATTGTCGCGAATTGGAAGATGAATCCCGGAAGCGCGGCCGAGGCGCGTGCGCTGTTTAACAGGACCAAGCAAACCGGAAGCCGGCTTGAAAGAATGGAAACGGTCATCTGCCCTCCCTTCCCGTATCTCGGACTTTTTGCGCGCGCCGCTACGACGCGGGTATTTCTTGGCGCGCAGGACGTGTTTTGGGCGAACTCGGCGCGCGCGACGGGGGAGGTGAGCCCGGAAATGCTTAAAGACCTCGGAGTTTCGTATTGCATCGTCGGCCATTCAGAGCGCCGCGCGCTTGGCGAAACCGACGACATCGTTTCAAAAAAGCTTCGCGCCGCTCTCGCCGAGGGGCTCATTCCGATTGTCTGCGTCGGCGAAAAAGAGCGGGACAGTGGGGGGCACTATTTTTCGACGCTCAAGTCCCAGATTGCCGCCTCATTTTCCGGAGTCACAAGGGCGCAGGTTCGCGATACCGTGATTGCCTATGAGCCGCTCTGGGCGATAGGGAAGAGCGCCCGTGAGGCCGCGGAGCCGCGCGCCATCCGCGAAATGTCCATTTTCATACGCAAGGTACTCTCCGATCTCTTCGGGGCGGAAGCCGCCCAGTTCCCGAGAATTCTCTACGGCGGCTCCGCGGAAGAAGCAAATACCGCTTCAATACTTAGCGAGGGAGACGTATCGGGGCTTCTCGTCGGACATGCCAGCTTGAATGCGGAAGGGTTTGGGGAGATGCTGAAGGTCGCGAATACGTTTGAAACTCTAAATTCTAAGCTCTAAATTCTAAACAAATCCAAAATCCAAAATCATAAACAATCTTGTTTTGAGTTTGTAGTCTTGAATTTAGTGCTTGTTTATCCTTCGATTAACTCAGGATGGGACTTCGAGTGAGCCTCAGTCGAACTCTGAGCAAAGTCGAACCAGAGTTTAG
>CAYHPP010000013.1:10138-11455 GCA_964358745.1 uncultured Candidatus Saccharibacteria bacterium
AGTTTAGAATTTCAAAGATGGCATCTCTTCCTCTTCTTAAAGACATTCCTGATCTTCGGGGCAAGCGGGTACTGCTCCGACTTGATACGGATGTACCCATTGAGAGCGACAAGGTGCGGGACGCATATCGTCTTGATCGAGCCAGAGAGACGCTTGAATTTCTCCGCACGCAAGGTGCGCGCACGCTCATCGTCGGACACATCGGCCGCGACCCGAAAGAAACGCTTCATCCAGTCTTTGAGCATTTGAAGAAATCTCTGCCGATTGAGTTCGTAAAAACATTCAAAGACGCGGAAAGGGAAATGGAAGAACTTACAAACGGAGAGTTTCTGTTGCTTGAAAATCTGCGGAGTTTCCCCGGGGAGACGATGAACGATGCCGCCTTCGCAACGGATCTCGCCTCGCTTGCCGACCTTTTTGTGAACGAAGCTTTCGCGGTATCGCATCGGGAGCATGCCTCAATCGTGGGCGTCCCCGCGCTTCTTCCGAGTTTTGTCGGTTTTGTGTTCGCGGAGGAAGTAGACAATCTTTCAAAAGCGTTTTCGCCTGCCCATCCGGCCTTGCTCGTTCTGGGCGGCGCCAAGTTTGAGACGAAGCTGCCGCTTATTGAACGATTCCTTGATGTCGTTGACAACATTTACATCGGCGGGGCGCTGGCGAACGACATCTATCGCGCGCGCGGATACGATATAGGCGCGTCCCTCGTTTCAGATTGCGCGATAAGCCAGAGGATTTTGGAGCACCCTAAGGTGTACGTTCCTTCTGATGTGGTGGTAAAGACCTCCGCGGGGCGCACGGAAAAAGGGGCCGACAATGTGGAAAGAGCGGAAAAAATCGTTGATGCAGGCTCTGATGCGATTGCCGATCTTCGCGCCCTTATTGAGAAGGCCGCATTCGTTCTCTGGAACGGGCCGCTCGGGGAATACGAGGCGGGGTTTGACGCGGGCACCGTCGCGCTCGCGCAAATGCTTGCGGAATGCGACGCCGAAACCATTGTCGGAGGCGGGGACAGTCTTGCGGTGATATCCCGACTCGGGCTTCTTCCCCGCTTTTCATTCGTCTCAACTGGCGGGGGCGCGATGCTTGAGTTTCTCGCGCATAAAACATTGCCGGGGATTGAGGTATTGGAGAAGCGGTTAGCGTTTAGCGTTTAGTGGAGAGCAGGGCGGGTTTTTTCATTTCCTTCGCTCGTTGGCGCGAAGAAATGAAAGAGCCGCCTGCAGTTGAATGCAGACGGCCTTGGTGTCTCGTGGTGGTCGTGACTATGCGCGCCGCAACCACGAAACGGTGAGGTAAACTAGACATGCCCCCGCCAGT
>CAYHPP010000014.1:0-11331 GCA_964358745.1 uncultured Candidatus Saccharibacteria bacterium
TAGTCGTAGACTGGGTGTCCCACATTCGCATGCGCCATTCGTTAAGCGTATCTACACTATGATGAGTACTGCACAGCAAACAATAGGTTTTGGCTCGCTGGGGATCGCGCCGGCGATTTTGGTTAAGTTGGAAAAGCTGGGATATAAAACTCCGACGCCGATCCAACAGCAGGCGATTCCTGTCGCCGTTCAGGGCAAGGATCTGGTGGGTGTCGCGCAGACCGGCACTGGCAAGACTCTGGCCTTCGGTATTCCGATGATTCAGCGTCTTCACAACACTAAGAATCGGGGACTAATTATTTTGCCGACCCGCGAGCTGGCTCTCCAGGTGGATGAGGCTCTGCGGAAAGTCGGTTCGGATATGGGAATTCGCACGGCGGTGCTGATCGGCGGCGCCGCGATATGGCCGCAAAAAAAGGACCTCACGAGAAACCCGCACGTGATTATCGCCACTCCCGGAAGACTCATGGATCATATGGAACAAAAAACTTTGCGTTTGGACGACGTGAATATCGTGGTCCTGGACGAAGCGGATCGGATGCTGGATATGGGATTCGCGCCGAAGATCCGGCAGATTTTCCAGGCGCTCCCGCGCGAACGGCAGACGATGCTTTTCTCCGCTACTTTGCCGCCGGAAATTATGAGGGTGGCGACCGCTCACATGAGGCTTCCGATTCGGGTGGAGGTGGCGCCGTCAGGCACGACCGCGGAAAAAGTAACGCAGGAGATTTTTATTATTTCCAAAGAATCCAAGGTCCGGCTGGTGGAGAAATTGCTTCAACAGTACCCCGGTTCCACGCTCATTTTCACCCGCACCAAGTTCGGAGCGAAAAAATTGAGCCGCCTGGTCCGCGATATGGGCCACACCGCTGCCGAACTTCACTCCAATCGTTCGTTACGTCAGCGCAAAGACGCGCTGGATGGTTTTAAATTCGGAAGCTATCGCGTTCTTATCGCGACCGACATCGCCTCGCGAGGTATTGATGTTGTGGGAATCGCGCTTGTAATAAATTTTGATTTACCGATGAACTCAGAGGATTACGTGCATCGCATCGGTCGTACCGCTAGAGCCGGCGCCGGCGGTCACGCCATTTCTTTAGTTACTCCCGATCAGCGGCATGAACTGCGCGATATTGAAAGACTGGTCAGAAAAACCTTGCCGATTTCGCAAGTTCCGGAGCTCCCTCCGGCCCGCGTTCCAAAATTCGTTCCGCAAGATTCCCGCCCGCCGTATCATGGCGGTCAGCGTCCCGTTTCCGAGCGCGCGAGTCCTTATCAACACCGCAGGGGTGGTGGTTATAGTCATGGCCGCCGTCCTTTTCGCGGCGGCCGCGGCTCAGGTAGATTTCACGGGGGGTAAAAGTATTTGATGTTATTAATCTTAGGACTTACGCACTTTCCATACCCTGCGCTGAGCGCAGTGGAATAGTCGTAGACTGGGTGTCCCGCATTCGTGTGCGCCTTCCTAAAATTCGTGTGCACCGTTCGTCAAGTGTATCTACTCGTTAAGCGTATCTACTATGACAATGGCGAAGCTGTAATCTGAATGCTGAGTTTTCCCTCTTCCCGAGTTGAAAAATAGCGTATACTAGTCCGCATGCACATCGGCACGACGACGCTCGCGATACTCTCCGCCTACGAACTCCCCGCCCTCTTTTTCGGGGGGTTCTTTTTCGGCGAGACGGTCATCATCCCCGCGGCGTTTCTCTCGGGGCAAGGCGTGTTTTCGCTTGCCGAGGTCTTTTCCATAACATTCCTCGGAACGATTATTGCCGATGCGCTTTGGTTTTTTGCCGGCCCGCCCCTTTTCAGATTTGCACATCGCTTTGAGTGGATTGCGGCGCGGAGCGAGGCAACCTTGAAACGAATTGACGCGCTCTACGCAAACCAACCCTTTCGCGCGCTCCTCGTGAGCAAGTTCGTCTACGGCACGAGAGTACTCACGGTCATCTACCTCTCGTTCAGGCGGATTTCGGCCCTGCGTTTTCTCGCGGCCAATCTCCTTGGGACCTTCGTCTGGCTCGTGGCGATTGTCGTTATCGGCTGGCTCGCGGGGAAAAGCATCGTCAACCTTATCCCGTTCGTCTCCAATGCAACCTATGCCTTGCTCATCGTCTTGCTCCTCATCGTCGGCTTCAAGCTCGCGCCGCTCTGGCTTCAAAAGCGAAGCGTCGAGGCGAAATCGGAACCGCCAGATGCTTCTGCTCCAAACCGTTAAAAACTCATTGACAACTCACCAAAGAGGCGTAGTCTTCAACACAGAAAAACCTCGATAATACAAAAGAAAGGCACGGTGAGTTATGCAAGGTATCGAACGAACGTACTGCAACACCTGTATCAACGCCCTCATTGGCGCTTGGAGCCAGATGTTGGAAGCAAACGGAAATGAGGCGCTTCAAGAAGTCCCATATGGCAAGGGGGACACGCTGGGACTTGACGCGACCCCCGAAATTACAATCGCAGACCGAATCAAAGCGTTTGATCAGCACGCCATTCTCATCACAGAAGAGCTTGATGATCAGGCGATACGACGGTGGCCGACAGACGCGGACCCGGTCAAGCAACCGCTCATGTTCTTCTGTGACCCTACTGACGGTTCTGTTCCGTTCAAGAGATTTCTTGAGGAACTCACTAAAGATGACCGCGCGGCAAAAATTGGACATCTCATGAGGGCGTGCAAACCGGAAGAAACGTGGGAGAGCCTGTTTCCAGGGCCAGCGACGATTACTGCGCCGACAACTTCCATCACCTGTGTGCGCAAGGGTGAAATTGTGTTTTCGGCTATCCTAAGTTACATCTGCGGGTTGTTATACGTTGCATCGGATAGCGGCGTCTACCACTATAAACTAAAGCCATTCGATGACCCGTCAAACGAGGGGGTAACGCTTGCGGAGGTCACCCATAAGGGTCAGCGTCTACATTTCCCCAGCGTGCGAGAGCTTGGATACACGCATGATGACTGCAGAAGATTTGCGACTTTTCTCGGGAAAAGCGAAGTGTACCTAAAAAACTTCAGAGACAGTAAACTTTTTGGTGAGGCAGAGAAACCGGACAAGTTCGTACATCATCGGGAGCCGCCGGGACCGCCACGGCCACTGTTCCTCTCGGAGTTGCAAAATGGCCATGGGCCGGTTGGTTTCATCCTCGCAAACGGAGAGAAAATCGGGGAATGGATGCATTGGCTCGCATTCGTAAAGTACGCCAAGGACGGAGACGAGAGCCAGGCGTTACGCGCGTTCGAAGTTGTGCTTGAGCGTCCATGGACTAAGGAAGGCGTGCTCATGTCCACTTCGGAAGCGTACAGCATCTTCTGTCGCTCGGGGGAAAAGACCTACCTTGACATTAGTCGCCTGCGCAACTTCCCTCGCCCGAGCCAATTCCGTTGTATGCTCGTAGTGACGCGTCATGACAACGAACGCGTTATTCAGATATTACAACAGCACCAATGCCGTGAGGTGACTAACTTTTTCTAACACACAATCTCGACACTCGTTCTGCCCCAGCTGCGGAACGAGTTTTTCTTTTTCCTAATCTACAAAAATCCCCCTTGGAGCCCAAGGGGGATATGTAGCTCTTTGTGTGCTATTGAAAAGACGTTGAAAGTCTGGTGAGTGCCTGGCAGGTTTCTCGAACGACGGTATCTTCCGGCACACATCCGTTAATCAATTCTTTTGGTAACTCTATGCGGTCATACAGATCAAGAAGAAGGGGGCGCAATCTTTTCAGGTATTCGCGGTACCGCCGCATAATCGCAACGTGTTGCTTGTAAGGAAAGTGTATCAACCGCGCTTCGTATTTCGGCAAGCGGCGCAACCATGATTCTTCCGAAGGCACATCGATGAACACCACCTTCGCGTTGCACCGCCTAAGTCTTTTCGCGTAGCCTTCGAAATGCGACTCAAGATTGAGGATGCCATGCGCCGCGGCGTGAGCAGTGGTGAATACATTACACTCATCAAGATATACCGCGCGGTCTCCACGACGCTCAAGAATTACATCCATGCGAGCGAGATCGCATTGCACTACTTCTTCCTCGTGTGCCGCCGTCATAAAAATGGCGCCAAGCAAGGCATATTTATGGACCACGATTTGGCGACTTTCTTGGAGAGGAAATAGGAGCGGTGTTTTCTTCTTGGGAAAAAGGGAACGGATGCTTTGATATTGTTCGGTAAGTCTTTGTATCACCGTTGACTTCCCGGCGGCCTGTGGCCCGGCAATAATGATAAATTCGCTCATACATGTATCGAATTTCGGGTTTTGAGTGAGCAGGGCTCTCTCCACGTTATACTGTACTTGCCTCGAACTTTCAAAGATTGACACTAATCTCGTCATATGCTAGTATACTGGACAACAAAGCACACGTAGAAACAAGTCGATTTACAGCGTCTGTCTTTGTCTTTATCAATAGAAGTTCACGATGACTGGAACCATCAAGAAGTTGACCGACAAGGGGTTTGGATTCATCACCGCCGAGGGCCTCTCGAAAGACTTGTTCTTTCACAGCAAGGCGCTCGTCGGCGTTCAATTCAGCGAACTCCAGGAAGGCGACAAAGTTTCTTTTGAGACCGAAGAGTCTCCAAAGGGACAGAATGCCGTCAATGTACAGCGAGCATAACTCGCGACACAAAACACCCCCGCCCTACGGCGGGGGTGTTTTGTTTTGAATGTCTTTACACTTTTAACGGAAAAGCGTAGGGTAAATGAAACAAGCACCTTTTATGTATAGCATACTGTTCGGACTATTCGTCTCTACACGACTTCTGCCACATCCTGCGGGCGGAGTCCAAGCACGGTGGGTTCAAACACGGCCAATGTGGTTATGCCCCTTCTGCGACACACCTATTCCCAACGATGAAATGAGTGACCACATCGGAGACTGCGGCAGACGACGCACCTGGCACAATCACCCCAAAAACCTAAACCCTGAAAGGAAACGATAGCTATGTACCGATGCCGTCATTGCGGGGCAGAGTTCAAGACCCCTCTTGAGCTCGAGCAACACCGTTGCTTGCAACCGAAGAAGGAAATTATTATCCCCGTACGGGATTTCCTTCCACATGCAACCCTTCGTCCTCAAGGGTTCTTGCGCGGAGAGTCCGAAAAGCCACCCAGGGCGCCCTGGAAACAGTAGCGCATCCTGATTGCGGTTCACGCCCACGGCAGCACGCCGGGGGCTTTTTGTTGCTTAGGATAACCAAATATGCTATAAATACCGGCATCTATAACCTCTCCACTTTGAGCACGCAACGAATCCGCATCAATCATCAGATACGCGCCCCCGAGCTTCGGGTCATCGGGCCGCAAGGCGAGAACATCGGGGTCATCTCTCTCCAGGGAGCGCTTGGCAAGGCCTTGGAAGCAGGCCTTGATCTTATTGAGATTTCTCCCAATGCCGCGCCCCCGGTTGCAAAAATCATGGACTATGGTAAGTTTCAGTACGCTGAAAATAAGAAGCAGAAGGCGGCAAAAGCGAAAGCACACAATACGGAAGTCAAAAGCATTCAGATAAAGATAGGCACGAGCGAACACGATTTGGGACTTAAGGCAAAACGCGTCGGAGAGTGGCTTGCTGGAGGGAACCTTGTAAAGATAGACCTCTTTCTTATCGGCCGGTCAAAGTACATGGAGTTTAAGTTCCTGCAGGAACGGCTCGCGCGCATCCTCAAACTTATCCCGGTTGCATACAAGATCGCCGACCCGGTGCGAAAGGGAATGAAAGGGCTGACGGTGGTTATAGAAAAACAATAAATACAGGCGCTAGGCTTTAGGCGCTAGGCACTAGGAAGAAATTTAGTTTCGGAAACCTAGAGCCTAATGCCTAGTTTCCTAGAGCCTATACTATGAAGACCAACAAATCCTTCACCAAACGCCTCAAGGTAACGAAGAACGGCAAAATTCTCATGCGCGGCAAGGGGCAGAATCATTTCAATGCCAAGGCGCGCCGCCGCGCCCAACTGGGAAGGAAGCGCATGCGTTCTCTTCATATGAAGAAGGGAGACATCGCCCGATTTTTGGCGTAGCCAAAAAACGGGAAACTCTAAATCCTAAACTCTAAATTCTAAAAACACGAAGACTGGAAACTGGGGTTAAGGTTGTTTTGAATTTTGAAATTGGAATTTAGAATTTGTTTAGAGTTTAGATATTAGAATTTAGAGTTTATTGCACCCTTATGAGCCGAGTAAAAAAAGCCGTAAACGCCCTCAAATTTCGTAGGACTTTGTTAAAGAAGACAAAGGGTTATCGCCATGCCCGTTCCAAAAAAGAGCGCGCGGCGTGGGAAGCGTACGTGCACGCCGGAAAGTATGCCTTTGCTCACCGCAGGGACAAGAAAAACGACTTTCGCGCGCTCTGGAACATCCGCATCAACGCCGCCGTTCGCCCGCATGGTCTTTCATACAGCAGATTTATCAATCTCCTCAAGAAGAAGAGTGTCGGGCTTGACCGCAAAATTCTCGCCGGACTCGCGAAAGACGAGCCGAAAACGTTTGAGCGGATTGTGGCGCAGGTGAAGTAAACCCCGTTAGAGAACTCACCCGGGGCATTGAATCCCGTTAGAGATTTATCTCTAAACGGGGTGAACCCAGTATTCGTGGGGAAGAAATGCACCCCGCGGCAAGCCGCGGGGCATTCTCTAACGGGGTAAAGCAGAAGCGTCTAGCGTTTAGAGGAAATCAGAAAAGAGCCCTAGAAATAGGGCTTCTTTTATATTTCTTCTGCTTCTGTAAATTACGAAACTAGTATTTTAGGATGTCATTCCCGCGGATGCGGGAATCCAGATCCAACAAATAAGCCATATTCTGGATCCTCGCATTCGCGAGGATGACAGAACCGGTGAGTTTCGTAATTCAAAGTCTGTTTCATATTTCTTTACTAAACGCTAACCGCTAGACGCTAAACGCTTCCTACGGTTCTATCTCCACGCTATCCCCGAATTCGGGTACCTCGGCGTCAACGCCGAGATAATCGCGGATGCGCTGCGCGAGGAAGAGCGCGGAGCGGGGTTCGCCCATGACGACAAAAACCCGCTTGAGCGCGCCGCTCTCAGCGGCGCGCCCGGTAAATTGTAGGAGATGTTCTCCGTCCATGTGCGATGAATAGCCGGTAATCGTCTCTATACTCGCGCGGACACGGACATCTTCATGATTGATGCGGACTTTTTTGATACCTTCCTGAATCTGCCGGCCAAGACTTCCAACGGCCTGATAACCGATGAACAAAATTGTATTTCTCGGGTCGCCAAGGTATCGGCGTTCGTGGTCTAAAATGCGTCCGCCGGCCGACATGCCGGAGCCGGCAATAATGATTTTAGGATTCGGCGAGCCGGGTATTTCCCTTGATTCGTTCGCGCCCAGGGTTATGCGCAAGTTTGGAAAAGAAAATATGTCGTCTTCTTTCCGCATGCGCGCCTTCGCTTCTTCATTGAAGAATTCCTTGGAACGCCGGTAGACATCGGTCACTTTTATCGCAAGCGGAGAATCCAAAAAAACGGGAACATTCGGAATCTTTTTTTGAGCCAAGAGGTCATCCATTTCATAGAGCAACACTTGCGTCTTTTCCAGCGAAAAGCATGGAATGAGCAATACGCCGCCATGTTTCGCGTTCGCGTGTATTACTTCCGCAAGGCGTTCTTTCCGCAGCCCTTCGCCTTCATGATTTCGGTCTCCATACACGCTTTCCAGAACGAGGTAGGTCGCGCCCGCGGCCGTTTCAGCTTCGTTGAGGAGCGGCGTAGGAGCATTCCCCAAATCGCCGGTAAAGACAACTTTACGTTTCTGTTCCGTGTTTCTGCAAATTTCAAACATCGCAGACCCGAGAATGTGCCCGCTGTCTTTCATGACAACCTCAAACTCCCCCGCTGAAAAGACTTGATGATACGGCATTCCCTCCCAGAGCAAAAATGCGCGTTCAATATCCTCTTTATTGTAAAGCGTCTCTTCACCCTGCGGAAGTTCTGACATGAGAACTGAAAACGCGTCGGGAAGCATAAGTCGGGCGAGCTCAAGCGTTTGCGGCGTGCTTATAATCTTCCCTCGGAAGCCCTCTTTCACCAATTTGGGAATGCGGCCGATATGGTCAATGTGCGCATGTGTTACTAAGAGGTAATCAAGAGAAGCAGGGTCATATGGAAACGGCTGCCGATTCGCCTCATGCGCGAACTTCTCTCCCTGTATGAGCCCGCAGTCAATCAAGATTTTTGTGCGTTCCCCCGCAAGCATGAAATTAGCGCCGGTAACGCTGCCGACGCCGCCAAAAAAGGAGATGGTTGCGTTAGGCGCCTTGTTCATGAGCCACGGAGCGATTTCTAAAGAAATGAAACGCAGTGATACCGCCGGCAATATCCATAATCACATCTACTGTCGTATCAAGCCAGTATCCCTCAAGACTCCACGTGTGTCCGAATGCCCGTTCAAAAACCTCCCAGCCAACGCCGACACCAAGCGTGCCGACGAGGATGAGATACATCAGCTCTTTTTCGGAAGCGGCAATGCGGGGAACTCCGAAATAACCTGAAAAGTAGCGGAGCCAGACGATGAGGAGCCCCGTAAACGCGCCACCAAGAAAGTGCACGATAATATCATACCACCACAGCACCCAGTAGAGATGCAAAAAGAGCGCTATGATGTGCAGCGCAAAAATGGCAAGGACGAGCGCGGCAAGTATGAGGAGCAAGCGGTCGCGGGACATGAGGAGAAGTATAAAGCACAAAATGCAATTTCCAAAGACCAAATAGGCAAGACCACAAAACACAGTACACAATACTCAAACAAACCTACCAAAACACAGTCCACAAAGGTCCAAACAAAAAGGAATTGATTCGTACTTAGAACAGTTTCTGGATTTGTTTGGATTTTTGCCTGCCCGCCAAAGGCTTGGCGCAGGCGGGCGCGGTTTGTGTTTTGTGGTCTTGCACCAAAAAATCCGTCAGCCGCGGCTGACGGATTTTTTGGTGGTTACTCGGATGTTCCCTAGAACGAATCTAGGTGGGATTTCTCAACTGCAAGTAAGTGAACCAATGAAGGCTCGACAGCAAGCAGTGATTCGAATTCCCTCAAAAAGTGTTATAGAGGTAACATCTCAAGTAACCATACTTATTATATACCGAAGATATAGACTATGAAATATGGGACATGAAGTATAGAAATAGTCCATAGCCCCTATTTCATGGTTCATGGTCCATTTCTGCAACGGCCAACCCGCCGCCCACATGGGGCCGGCGGGTGGCTTCAAAGTCCCCTGATAAGGATAGAGCGCATGTACAATTTTTATCCCGCACCGCGACCCCAAGGGGCCGGCGTGTAGCAAGGGAATGTTGTGGTTAAATAATTTAAGGCTCCCTTATCAAGAGACAGCATGCATAGTATACGCCCGCCTGCGAGTGCAATATCCCGAAAAGTTGACATCGGGTGCACAAGAAGTGGAAAGCGCGAAAAATAGTCCGTCTCCGCATAGAGGCGAATATGTGGATAAGTGAGGGCAAAAAACTTGACAATTTCCTTGCAATATCAACAGACAGATACTTTTCGGCGAAAAAAAATACCAATGATAACTAATGTATGCCAATCGACGAATACCTATTAATACTTATCTTTCTTATTCGCAGGTATTCGTTGCATTGGTATACATTCGCAGATTGGTATCTGTTATTGGTACTTATTCAAGCAACCCGTCCAAATTTACGTCATAAAGAATCTGCTCCTGCACGAGGCGGTAGTTCACGAGCTCCTTCCTGTCGAACCAGTGCGGAATCTCGGCCTCCGCTTCCTCAACCGAGCCGGACGCGTGAATGAGGTTTCGAATCGCGCGGTCATCCGTGTCCGCCATAGTGTACGAATCAAGCACGAAGTCTCCGCGAATGGTGCCGACATCGGAGGAAAGCGGCTCGGTGCCGCCGGTAATTTTGCGGACAATGCCAACCGCATGCGCTCCCTGCCAAACCATCGCGACCACCGGTCCGCTGGTGAGGTACTTCTTCAAGCGCTCAATCACCTGTTCGCCTACCACGAGAGGGTTGTCGGACGGCGGCTTCTTTCCTTTTTTGATATAGCTCTCTATGGATTTCTCTCCAACAGCTTTCTTCCAGCCAGGGTGAAGGGTATAGTGCTGTTCCACATGCTCCGGTGTTGGGACAAGCATCTTAACCCCGACTAATTTCAAGCCAAGCCGCTCATAGCGCTTGATAATCTCCCCGATAAGGGTGCGTTGCAGTCCGTCGGGTTTAATGAGCACAAAAGTGCGTTCTGTTTTTGGGTGCGGCATAAAGATACGAAAATACGAATTACACGAATCAACGAATTGCTACGAATAAGAAAGAAAGGTAATGCGTGTATCCTAGCAGACAAGTGCAGAAATTCAAAACAACCTGCATTATCATCCTCTATATCGCTTCTTTAAGTCCGACAAGGAGTATATGTCTGGTTCTCTTTGCAAAAAGTCAAAGCCGAAAGCGCGAAAGAGTTCCTTTTGAGAACAAGCGTAGCTTGCTCGCGCTTCCTCGCGAGCTTTTTTGACATCAAGAAGATGCGAAGTCTTTGTACGAGCTCCTTTCACATTTGAATCATACCAAAACTTTCCACTTCCTCCAATGTTTGTGATTATAGAAGACCCTCGCCACGAAGGAGACTACCCTCTCCGCTCGCCGCCAAGATTCCACGATCGCCTTCCGCGCTGAAAAGTGTCCCGCTCTTTGTCCCCGTCCCCCTTGGTAACTTCACCACGCCTTAGTCCGATTTGTTCCTCCTCACCGGCCTCAAATTCCGAGACGGGTAGATTCTTTTTCTTGTCCTCGGGTCCAAGCTCAAACCCCAGCATCATTTTCATACAAGTAAGATTAGCGTGTAACATTTACATTTACATCATACCTATAAACGATTACGGATTCCTTCTGTTAATAGCCGACAGTTACTTGTTTCTCGCCTCCTGTTCCAGTCACTCGTTACCTGTTACCTGTTCCAGTTACAAGTTCCAGTTACTTCCTATACTTCTCCGTAATCTCCGCCCCAACTACGACAAATACTTTTGTATGACACGTGCGAGGTATTCTTTATACGCCTCCGCGTACTTCGGAACTTCGCGTAAAAGCACGTTACGCTGCACCGTTTCATAGCGGTGTACGAGCCGGTTCCGAAGTCCTACCGAGCCGGCTATTCTAGCATGGAGACTTCGAGGAATGACGTGCGCTTCCGCAAGCGCCTCGAAGGTGCCGCTGTTGGTATCGGGAATTGGACGCTTTTCCGTTTCAAGAATGAGCGCATTGACGTCAACCGCCTCGTCCACCACAAGCTGAAAAAGGCGCTCGATTGAAAATACGGTTTTGTCTGAAGGTTGCTTTCC
>CAYHPP010000015.1:0-10838 GCA_964358745.1 uncultured Candidatus Saccharibacteria bacterium
AATTCAATCACCCCAGTAACCCCGTATTCAGATTGTTACAGAACAGCGTTTGCCTGTAGAAATCAGATGTCTACGACTTGTAGACATCTGATTTCTACAGGCATCTCACGTCCTTTAGATTTTAAATTCAATCATGTCTCCCGCCACCGCCTCGCTTAGAAGTCAATCGCTTGCAAAAAAACGGCTTGGTGTAATTTGTAGCCAGAACAGAGGCAGAAGAAATCAAACGAAAGGACTCACTATGGCGAAAAAACCAATCGTCGCTTACATAGAGAGCGACCACAGTGGAAGTCTTAGCGGCGACAATCACAATCGCGATGCCCTCAGCTATTTTTTGAGAGAGCATTGCGGTTGTGGAGTCGTCCCGTACAGGTATGATTGCGACTTTGAGGAAGACCTGCCTCGGCTGAAAAAATATTCGGACTGCCGCCAACTTATCCTCGTGATAGTTAAGCAGGAAGAATATTTAGATCAGCATGAGAAAGTTCTCCAATTAGTCCGCAAACAACTTTCCGCAACATTACCGGTAGTGGTAATTCCAGACGGCTGGGGCGACAAACGATTTGGCGGCAGTCCTGATGATAAATCGGTGTATGTCTTTGACCACACCGACACCGGACTCGTCGAGCTTGTCAATCGCTTTGTTGCCGAATGGAAGCCGCCATGCAACTGGCTTGGCGCGGAAACCGCGGAGGACCAAGCAACGCTTATGGCGCAACTTGAGAACGCTTATCACAAACATTATCTCGGCGATGATAATGAGGGAATGTTTGGAACTCCCGACCATAACCACATGATTGTTGCCGAAGCGTTGCGTATCAGGTTGCTTCCCGTCGAATTTTTGAAAGCGGAATTCGACGACACGATTGAGGAAGTGCGGCGCGTGTTCGCTTCCGCTAAATCTTCCGTCTACAAACGAGAAGTAGCAAAAATTCGCAAGATGACGGACGAGGAGCGGAAAGCGTTTTCGCACGCGCTTCAGAGAGCGAGAGGATATGAGCCAGCGGAAGGCGGCGGCGTTTATGTTACCCGCGCAAGTTGTGGGAACAATGTCAATGGCTTTGCCATTGATCCAGTGACACTGGAAACACTGATAACTTTTCGCTTCGGTATGCACCACATGGCGGGCGATATGCTTGCGGAACGCATCAAGGCAATTGAGGCGTTGCGAAACCGCAGGAATCGCTATGAGCTTGAGGACGACGCAGAACGAGAGTGTCGTTGGCGTTTAATAACCGGACTAATCTTTTCGGAGATTGACGGTTTCGCAACGCCACTGCTTCAACTCTACACGGGCGAAGCGGACGAGGAACAAGTTCACAAGGTCGTGCACTTTCTTCGCGAACAGCAAAAGTTCATTCCCGTCAACCACGACGGGCAACTCATCTAGGGTTAGCGTTCAATCGGACGCTAACCCTTTTTCATACGCGTTGCTATGCTTTAAGAATTTTAAGTTTAACTTTAAATCAAATCTTGAATTCAATGACATCCCCGTCTTTCACTATATAGTCCTTCCCTTCCGTGCGGAGGAATCCCTGCTCGCGGGCGTGGCCGAGGGAACCCGAGGCGAGGAGTTTGTCCCACTCTATAACTTCGGCGCGGATGAAACGTTCGCGAAAATCAGTATGAATGGCCGCGCCCGCTTCTGGCGCAGTAGAACCTCGCCGGATTGTCCAACCGCGCGTTTCGTCTTCGCCGGTCGTAAAAAAAGTAATCAAGTCCAGAACCTCGTAGCTTTTTTTAATCAGACCGTCCAGGCCCTTTTCAAAAACGGGGTCAATGACGACATACGGGCCGGGGATTTGCGACAAAATATCTTCGCGATTCTTGCCGACTTCCGAAGTATTCAAAACATACAAAATCGGTTTGGCGGTCAGTAAATTAAGCTGGTGAAAAAATGGCCGCTCAAGGTCATCCACCGCAACAGTTGACGCCAACTGTCCCGCCTCTAAAACATTCTCTAGTTTTTTGAGAAGCCCCTGCTCAATGAGCGCTTCTTTTCTCTGACCCTTCACATCTTTCAAAACACTCGCCAGCCGCTTGGAAACCGTCTGAAGGTCCGCCAAAACCAATTCCAGATTTATCACTTCAATATCGCGAAGCGGCTCCACTTTGCCGTCCACATGAATGATGTCGGCATCTTCAAAAATCCGAACTACTTCGGCGATGGCGTCAACTTCGCGGATATGCGCGAGAAACTGATTGCCGAGACCGGCGCCTTCGGAAGCGCCCTTCACCAATCCGGCGATGTCCACAAACTCAACCACGGCCGGAATGGTTTTGGCCGACTTGCTGAACGCCGAAAGTTTGCCGAGGCGTTCGTCCGGCACCGGCACAATACCAACCGACGGGTCAATGGTGCAAAACGGATAATTTTCCGCCGGTACGCCTTTCTTCGTGAGCGCGTTAAAAAGCGTGGATTTTCCGACATTCGGGAGGCCAACGATGCCAATAGACAGTTTCATAAAGAGAAGTGTAAGGCGAAAAACGTAAAAAGCAAAGAAAAAAGGCGAGCGCGGGCCCGCCCTGGGAGAGGCTGACTTACCACTTACTTCTCCGCGACTCAATGGCTTGTAGAGCGCTCACGGTGAGAATGGCGGCAGCAAACAGTAAAGCGGCAAACAGGTCGCCAAAGAAAACAGCGGCAGACCTGAACTTCCCGTCCAGCACGCGAGGTAGGTCGGGACGGTAGGTGTGGACATAGGCGGAGAGGCCAGCCGCCAGGGCGACGAATCCCGTCAGAATCCAGGCGACGCTTTCGGAAACGAGACTCCGAAACAGGAGCCACCACAGAACCAATATCACTCCCGCTGCCCCCAAACTCACAGCGCACTCAATGGACGTAAGGAACAATTTTCTAGATTTCATAGGTAGGATAAACCGAGCACTATACTACATCCAAGATAAAAAATATCAAGGTCATAATGCCAAGCGGCAAAAACATAGCTTACTAGCTTGCTAGCTTTCTAGCAAAATCAAAAAGCTAGCAAGCTAGACAGCTGAAAAGCTAGAGGGCTTTTCTGCCCCAGTGATGAAACCGATGCGCCCACATTCGGGCCTTCCGCTCGGTCATAAACTTGAGAGGCCCTATCTTCCTTATGCGGGCCTTGATTCCCGCGAACCAGAGGATGCCCTTTCTTATTTCGTTGGTTGAGTCGCCGAAGAGGAGCCGTGCAAATATCGGCGGGGAATCGGAGAGCACAAACACGCGAGCACTCCTGCCCTTAAGAAGCTTCTCCCACAGCAATTCCCTGCAGGTGTTCCCGCTTTGAAAGCGAAAAGCAAAGCCGGGGAGCCACATTCGGTCAAACATCCCCTTAAGAAGCGCGGGCATGGTGGACCACCACGCGGGATAGATAATTACGACGTGGTCGGCCCACCGGAAATTCTCCTGCACATTGAGGAGGTCCGGCTCAAGCGTCTGCATCTCCCGGTAACCCTTGCGCAAGATGGGGTCAAAGGTCAGCTCCCCAAGATTCGTGCGCCGAACTTCATGGCCCTTTTCCTCGGCTCCGTAGGCGTAGCTTGTCGCAAGCGTTGCGCTCAAACTCTTGCTGTTCGGATGCCCAACCAAAATAAATATTTTTTTCTTTTTCATCGTTGGACCCACCGGGAATCGGACCCGGACCTCATCCATGCCATGGATGCATAATACCATTTTACTATGGGCCCGCGCGCAAAATCGGACAGTGTCATCTTATCGGTTTTTACAAGGAAAATCAAAAGGTCGGCTCCGAACTGGCAGCCGACCGTGAGAGTGCGCGCATTGAGGGGGCGTCATGATACATTCAGTATCGGCCCCCCGATATCGCGGCGAAAATGCTGTCCGCCTTCAAGCTTGACCAGGTTTGCGGCGCGATACGCTCGGCGGCGAGCTTCATTTAGGTCCGGCGCCCAGGCAGTTACGCCGAGCACTCTTCCGTCGTTTGTGACGAGTTCATCACCCTTCATCGCCGTTCCGGCGTGGAAGATTTTCACATTCGGCATCTCCGCTGCCTCGCTCCAACCGGTGATTTTCTTTTCCCTTTCGTATTTCCCCGGATAACCAGGAGCAGTCACGACAACACAAACTGAAGTATCATTGCTCCACTTGAGATAACCGGACGGAAACTCGCATCCGTCCAAACTCAAATCCATAAGCTCTCGAAGGTCGTTCTGCAGTCGGGTGAGATATACTTGCGTTTCGGGGTCGCCGAGTCGTGCGTTGAATTCCAGGACAACAGGCCCTTCGTCCGCCAGCATCACGCCGGGATAAAGAACGCCGCGGAAATCAATGCCTTCCGCTTCGCATCCTTTGAGCCACGGCCGAATGATACCTTTTGCGAGCTTTTCATAATCGGCGGGATTGATGTCGGGCGAAGGAGAAATTGTCCCCATTCCGCCAGTCATATCTCCCTTATCTCCCTCAAGGGCTCTCTTGTGGTCCTTTGAACTCGGGAATGCCGCCACACTACGGCCGCTGCAGAGAAAATGGAGGGACAGCTCCTGTCCATGAACCAATTTCTGGACAAGCACGCGTTTACCGGCGTCTCCGAATTCCCTATTAAGGAAGATTCGGCAAAGGGCTGCAGTCACCTCTCCCTGCGTGCGGCAGATGAATACTCCTTTCCCCCTAGCCAAGCCATCCAGCTTGATTGCGCACTCATAGTTTAGTGACTGCGCGAAGACAAGGGCATTCATCCAGGTATCGCAAGGTCTGGAGAGCGGAGTCGGAATTCCGTGCCTCTGCATGAATTCCCATGCCCACACTTTTGACCACTCAAACCGCGCGGCCCTTTTGTTCGGACCCCAGATTCGCAACCCTGCCGCCTGAAACAGGTCAACGATGCCGAGGGCAAGCGGTTCATCCTCGCTCACGATGGTAAGGTGCGGTTCGCACGCCCTTGCGAGTGCAAGCTGTCCGTCAATGTCTGTAGGAAGAACGGGAACACAACGCACGGCCTCGTCATTTCGCAGTCGTTCCATGCTGATGCCTGCATTCCCCGGCGCACAGACGATTGAGGTGACATAATCAAGCTGTGCGAGTTTCCAGACGGAGGCGTGGGCGCGCCCGCCGGCTCCGACAATATGTAATTTCATAGAACAATTCCTTCTGTTGAGGTTCGAGTGCCAGTCTAGCAGAAATACCCGGAGAATTGCAACAAAAAAAGCGCTGGCGAGCATACTCGCAACCGCCGATTTCAAAATCTCTTGAATGAGCTCTACGAAAGAAGAACGGTGAGGCGGCTGTCGGGCGACACTTCCATGAATCCGCCGTCAATCTCAAACGATTTTTGCTGTCCTTTGAATTTGGCTCGGATGGTTCCCTTTTTGAGATGGGAAATAAGCGGCGCGTGATTCGGAAGCACGGTAATTTCTCCCACTTTAGTTGGGAGGGTAACGGAGTCGACAGAGTCGCGGAACACCACCTCCTTGAGGGAGACGATTTGGAGTTGAAGTTCACGGGCCATAAGGTTTGATACGAATGTGACGAATTACCATGCGAATGCCGCGAATTCACGAATTCTCCATTCGCATATTCGGAGCATTCGTGCGCTCAATTCGCGACATTCGTATCACGCATTTACTTCTTCTATCCCTCCCTTCATATAAAACGCTCCCTCGGGTTTGTCATCATGTTTCCCGTCAATGATTTCCTTGAATCCACGCACGGTCTCGGCGCGCGCGACATATTTGCCCGGTTTCCCCGTAAACACTTCGGCGACATTGAAAGGTTGGGAGAGGAAGCGCTGAATCTTGCGCGCGCGTTCAACAAGAAGTTTGTCTTCGTCCGAAAGTTCTTCAATCCCAAGAATGGCGATAATGTCCTGCAGGTCCTTATAGCGTTGAAGAATGCGCTGGACTTCGCGGGCAACCTTGTAGTGCTCCTCGCCGACGATGTTCGCGTCAAGCGCGGTTGAGCTTGAATCAAGCGGGTCAACGGCCGGGTAGATGCCAAGCTCGGTAAGCGGGCGGGAGAGCACGATGGTTGAATCAAGGTGGCTGAAGGTCGTCGCTGGAGCGGGGTCGGTAATGTCGTCCGCTGGAACGTAAATGGCCTGCACCGACGTAATGGAGCCCTTTTTGGTGGAAGTAATACGCTCCTGCAACTCGCCCATTTCGTTCGCAAGAGTCGGCTGGTACCCCACGGCGGACGGCATGCGACCGAGAAGAGCGGAGACTTCGGAACCCGCCTGCGTGAATCGAAAGATATTGTCTATGAAAAGAAGCACATCCTTTCCTTCGCTATCGCGGAAGTGCTCCGCCATGGTAAGGCCAGAAAGCGCGACTCTTGCGCGCGCGCCGGGCACTTCGTTCATCTGCCCAAAGACAAGCGCCGTCTGCGGCAATACGCCGGAGTCTTTCATTTCCTTGTAGAGGTCATTCCCCTCGCGGGTTCGCTCGCCGACGCCGGCAAACACCGAATATCCCTTGTTCACGGTGGCTACGTTTCTGATGAGCTCTTGAAGAAGCACTGTCTTTCCCACCCCCGCACCGCCAAAAAGACCGATTTTACCGCCCTTGATAAACGGAGCGATGAGGTCAATCACCTTGATTCCAGTCTCGAAAATCTGGACTTTAGTGGATTGCTCGGTAAATTGCGGCGCCTTGCGGTGAATCGGAAGCCGCGCCGCTCCCTCAACCGCTTTCTGCCCGTCAATCGGGTCGCCTAGCAAGTTGAACATGCGCCCGAGGATAGGCTTCCCCACCGGCACCGAAATCGGCGCGCCCGTGTTTGCGACGGCAAGGCCGCGTTTGAGCCCGTCAGTTGAAGCCATTGAAATGGCGCGCACTCTGCCGTTCCCCAAATGCTGGGCAACTTCAAAGACTTTACGAGAACCCTCGTGAGTCGCTTCAAGCGCCGTGTAGATGGGCGGCACAGACTCGTCGAACTCTACATCAACGTCAGGACCGATGATTTGGACAATTTTCCCTTCCATAGTAGTAAGTGATTTAAGATTTATGATTTAAGATTTAGGAATAATACATGGAACTGGCACAAAAACAAAGTCCGATTCATACATCATAAATCCTCCTTAGGCGGCGAGTGCTTCCGAGCCGCCGGTGATTTCTGCCAGCTCCTTGTTAATTGCCGCCTGGCGGGCCTTGTTAAGGGACACCGTGTAGCTTTTGATAAGCTCGCTGGCGTTATCGGTGGCGTTCCGCATGGCAACCATGCGCGACGAGTGTTCTGAGGCATTCGCCTCAAGCACGGCGTGATATAGCTGAATTTTCAGAAGTGCCGGAAGAATTGACTCAAAAATCTCCCTCGGGCTCGGCTCAAACAAATATTCTCTGCTCTTATTCGTATTATTAGTTTCATTAGTATCCATTGGTATATTGGTATCTTTCATCGCGAAGCGCCCACGCTCCGGCACAATCCCCCCCACCATCTCTTCAAGCCCTTCCTCGGAAAACGGGAGGAGTTTTCGGACGACGACCTCCTGCTTCATGGCCGAGAGAAAATTCGTGTACGCGATGTGAACCTCGTCAACTCTTTTTGATGCAAACGCATCCGACACGGCCTCAAACAGCGGTCCAATTTCCTCTACATTTACGAAATCTCCGAATCCCGTCCATGAGGCAATCGGTTTTCGCCCACGCCGCGAGAAATATTCCGCCGCTTTCTTTCCTACCGCCATAACCTGCACTGACGGCTTAGCACTATTGCTAAACGCCTCGGCTTTTTTGAGGACATTCGCGTTGAATGGCCCCGCAAGACCTTTGTCGGAGGTGACTACGACAAGAAGGGTGTTCGTAACCTCCCGCTTATCAAGAAGCGGCGAAAGCGCCGCGTTTTCCGAGCCGCTTCCTTGATGGACGGCCTTCAAAAGCCGGAGCGCGGCAGAGGCGTATGGCCGAGCCGCAAGCGCAACTCCCTGACTCTTTCGCATCTTCACCGCAGACACGGCCTCCATCGCACGCGTTATCTGCTTGATATTCCTCGTGCCTCGGATACGGAGGCGGATGGTGCGTAGGGTGGCCATTGGAGAGTTAAAAGTTACAAGTTGGAAGTTTCAAGTTGAAAAGCCTTACACTTTAAGCATTTTCTTAATTTCCCTGCCGAGCAATTTAACCTCTCCAGCCGAGAGTGTACCGATTTTTCTCTCTAATTTTTTCACATCAAGAGCTCGCAGTTGAAACACCATTGCGACCGAGGGTACAGAAAGATTGTTTGAAGAGTTCGGCAAGATCTCTACTGTATGGACAAAGCGGAGCGAGCGCGTGTTGGAGGTAAGCGGTACAACCATCACAATGTGCGCGATGACATCTGAAAAAATAGCAGCCGGCCTCGTGCCTAACTGTTCATGTCCACCGGAATCTCCAGGGTTCATCAGCCAAATTTCTCCTCTTTTCATACTCAAAAACCGCTTTTGGCAAGCGTTTCGTCACTCATCCGCTCCCACAGGTCAAATTCCCTTTGCAATTCCACCTCTCCATTTATGGCATCAAGATAGTACCGAGAGGCACGCTCAAGTATGTCTTCTTCCTTCACACCAAGCACTTTCGAGGCATTCTTTATATTTGCTCTAGTTTGTTTTGTCAGCGTGTTCATAATTTCAGTATACCCTTTCAGACACAAATCTCAAATCAAATTTGCTTAATATTCTTCGCACCTCTTTTTTATACGAAGCTGGATTGTACGGAGAGCGGCCATAAAATCTAATTACCGTTAGTCATTTTCCGGTGATTCATCCAACCAAGAGTATAGAAAACAATGATGAACGGAACAATAATAGCCATCCAGTCAGTGAATGGGGTTTCTATGCCGCTAAAAGGGTTACAGGACTTATACCAATCACACGAATTGTTGACTATTCGAATCCATGTAATAACAGCAAAGACCCAAAGTAATGCGAACTGACACTTCGAAATTTTGTAAATACTTTTCACTTTATATAGTTTCCAACTATTATCCAGTTGGTTTTTCTGCACCGGTGTAGTGAATTTGCATGCCTACAATTTTCGCCGGTACCTCCGCTTCAGGAGTTAATCCGAGCTTCAGTCTCCCGGACACATTTTCCTTAACACAAATCTTTAATGCTCCATCCTTCTGGCGGGTAAACGTCATTGTCAGAGTAACCTCAAGAGAATCTTTCTCCATAAGTTTTTTACGGAAAGCGTTAATGCAACTATCCAGTTCCGAAGAATCAATGTTCATTTTCAATGAATCTACTTAAAATAATTCCTGCTGAAATCACCGATTGCCGACTTGAGGGCGGTTTCGGTTTCGGCGGAGAGTTCACCGGAATCTCGGATGGCGGCGAGGGTTTTTTCGTGCCGCTCGCGCATGAACTGCAAGAGTTTCGCCTCAAACTCGCGCACGCGGTCAACCGGGACTCCGTCAAGAAATCCTCCCGTGCCGGAGAAAATGGACACGACCTCCTCTTCAAACGGCAGCGAAGCGTACTGCGCTTGTTTGAGCAATTCGGAAAGCCGTCGCCCGCGCTCAATTTTCTTCTTCGTCGCCTCGTCAAGGTCCTGCCCGAACTGCGCGAAGGCAGCGAGTTCGCGAAATTGCGCGAGTTCAAGTCGGAGCGTGCCTGCGATTTTCTTCATCGCCTTGGTCTGTGCGGCCGAACCGACGCGCGAGACGGAAAGCCCGACGTTAATCGCGGGGCGCGCCCCCTGATAGAAAAGTTCCGGCTCAAGGTAGATTTGCCCGTCGGTGATGGAAATAACGTTTGTCGGAATGTAAGCGGAAATGTCGGCGAGCTGTGTCTCAATGATGGGAAGCGCGGTAAGTGAGCCTCCGCCGAACTGCTTGCTCATCTTCGCGGCTCGCTCCAAGAGGCGCGAGTGGAGATAGAACACATCGCCTGGATACGCTTCGCGCCCCGGAGGACGGCGAAGCAATAGCGAAATCTGCCGGTAGGCCCAGGCGTGCTTGGAGAGGTCGTCGTAAACGACAAGCGCGTCCTCGCCCTTTTCCATAAAGTATTCCCCGATGGCACAGCCGGCGTAGGGCGCGAGATACTGGAGCGCCGCAGCATCGGACGCGGAAGCGGACACGACCACCGTGTATGAAAGCGCGCCGGTCTCGCGGAGTTTCTCAACAATCTGCGCCACCTTTGATTCCTTCTGCCCGATTGAAACATAAATGCACTTCACTTTGCGGTAGCGTTTCTCCTTTCCTTGATTGATGATGGCGTCAATCGCGATGGCCGTCTTCCCTATTTGCCGATCGCCGATGATAAGCTCGCGCTGTCCGCGTCCTATGGGGATAACCGCATCAATCGCCTTAAGCCCTGTGTGGAGCGGCGTATTCACCCCCTCGCGAGTAATGACTCCCGGAGCGATGCGTTCAAGGTTGTAGCGCTTCATCTTGTCCGTCTGAAGCGCAGGGCCTCCGTCCTTCGGATGACCCAGCGGGTCAATCACGCGCCCGAGCAGACTCTCGTTTACCGGAATGGAAAGGATGGTACCCGTCCCGTGTACTTTTTGGCCTTCGGAAACTCTGCCTGCCTCCCCCAGGATGATGGCCTTCACGGAATACTCCTCAAGATTTAACACCATGCCGGAGACAGGCCCTTCCGCCGTCTCAAACTCAATAATCTCGGAGTACTGCACATCGTGCAGGCCGCGAATTTCCGCTACGCCGTCTCCGGTGCGAATGACTTCGCCGACGCGCTGAAGCTCTGGCCCATGCTTGAGTTTCCTCACCTCCTCTTTCAGTTGTTCAATGATGATGTCCTTCATATTTTAGGCTCTAGGGAAGAAGGCCCTAGGCTCTAGGAATTGCGGCTCCAGGATGTTGCCTAGTGCCTAGCGCCTAAAGCCTAGCGCCTATCTTTGCTATCCTGTTAACGCTTCACGGATTCGCGAAAGCCGCATGTTAACCGAGTTGTCAATCCGAA
>CAYHPP010000016.1:0-10829 GCA_964358745.1 uncultured Candidatus Saccharibacteria bacterium
ATGCGAATGTGGGACACCCAGTCTACGACTATTCCACTGCGCTTGTGCGCAGGGTAAGTCGGAGCGACCAGGCAAGTCTTTCGCCCCCTGCGGTGAGCTTGTCGAATCCGCCGCGGTGCCGCTCTCAAAATTTACACTTAGCATTGCAAAATCGGCACTCATGTTGTCATTCCCGCGGAGAGCCTGCCCCCAGCGAAGGCGGGGGCGGGAATCCAGTATCTCTTGAACAAGCCGCATTCTGGATCCCCGCATCCGCGGGGATGACAGAGGAATATTGTGTGGGTTTCTGCTAACCGCTAAACGCTATTTCATGAGAATTGCTCCCGGTTCATTTTTCCCAAACACAACCCCCCGCTCTTTGAGAAGACCCGAAAGGTCAGAGAACGCTTTGGTGAGCTTGGTAATTGCATCCGGGTACGCGACTCCCGCCGAAAGCGCGCGCACCGAATCGGTAAAAGCGCCCGCCATGCCTTCCGTGCTTTCTTTAAGAGCTTCTATGGCGTTCAAGAGGTCAAGGGGCGGGGCCGCCGCGCTTTTTGGTACGGGAACGGCCTTGAACTCCGTAAGCATGCTGTCATAACGCTTGATGCGCCCGTCAAGATTGGCAAGGTCCAGCTCGTCGTCGTTCTGCAAGGCGCGCTCAAAAATGGCCACCTCATTCTCCGCGCCCTCTTTTTCTTTATAGTTGTTGATGACCGTTCCTAACGCGTTTCCATACGCGCGCAACGCCGTCGCGTCGTCGGTTGCGGACAATCGTATGTCGCCCTCCGCGTAGAGCTTGCTCTGCTTCGCTTCCGGATAGCGCGAGAGAAAATCTTCAAGCAACGCCTCTTCATCTGCGGCGGTAAACGGCGCGCCGGACTGTTTGATGGCGAGATACTTTGCAAAGAGTTCCCGCGACAGCCGGTCGGTTTCGGTCCAGCTCCCTCCGCCGGGGACGGTTTTCGCTTCAATAGTTTCCTTGTCAAGCGCGTCATCCGGTCCGGCCTTCGTCGGATTTCTCCCAAGTTTGACTTCCTCCCCATCAGGGGTACCGTCTTCATCGGTATCGGGACGCGCCTTGTCCGTATGCCAGAGTTCTTCCTCCCAGTCCTTGAGGTCATCGCCGTCAGTGTCTTTAGAAAGCACCGCGACCGCCTTTGACGCCTCTTCCGGGCTCACGCGGTTGTATGAGATTTCGGAGCGGCCGGTGTAGAGGAACCACGCGCCGGCGCCAATCGCGATAACGGCGGCGATTCCGACAAGAGTTTTTCTTTGTGGAGTCATATGATACGAGGTTCTAGGCACTAGGCGTTAGGCACTAGGCCAAAGACATATGGTATATAGTAGCATCTTTTCTAGAGCCTAGCGCCTAAAGCCTAGCGCCTATCCTTAGCGCGGGAACATGAACACATTTCCCGGTTCGGTCGGGCCGAAACGAACGCCTTTGCGGTAGAAGAGGTCGGAGACGCTGACGAAGGCCTGTCCAAGTTCAAGCGCGGCGTTTGAAAAATCCGTCATCGCCCCGGGAGAAAAGTACGAATCTTTTGGCGTCTTTGAAATGGCGCGAACCGCATCCGCATAGTGCGCATACGCCTTCGCAAACGCGGCGTGGATTTCTTCGGCTTCTTCCGGTGGGGTGGTAGACGCAATATCCGCCGCAAGCTTTTCGTACTTTTGCGCGAGCTCGGCAAAGCCCTGAAGCAAAGAATCGTTCATTTTGGTGTTTCCCGCCGCGCTGTTCCAGAACGCAAGTTCGGCATCGGCATCTTTTGCCGCCTCAAGTATGGGCGCCCCTAAAGCGTTGCCGAAGACCTTAAGCGACTCATCTGCGGATGTATCTTCAATCTCTTCTAGAGAGGGGAGCGCTAGGTCTTGGTTTGGCTTCAGAGCCTTTACCGCAGGCGCGCGCGGGGAGGGAGGCGGATTCGGCGGCTCTTTTTGCCGTATAATCGTGAGCGGGGTCTCAAGCGAATCTCCGGGGCCGGCCTTCCGCGGATCTCGGCGGGAAACGACCTCTGCTCCATCGGTCGTGCCATCTCCGTCGGTGTCGCTCCTGTTCAGGTTGGTGCCCCACAGCGTTTCTTCCCAGTCCTGAAGCCCGTCCCCATCGGCGTCAAAGATTACCGCATGAGGTGGCGTTTCCGCGGCCGCGTTTCGCTCTTGATTCTCCGGACGCTTTTCCTCCCCCGTGTCTTTTTTGAAAAAAAGCCAAGCGCTAGCGCCAATTACCGCAAGAGTCGCTAGCGCAAGGAATACCTCTCGTATGAGCGGGCCGATGGGTTTCTGCATATGCTATCATTGTAAGGCACATGAGACAGTCTTACAAAATGAAAGTGGTGGTCCTTGCTCTCGGTATCGGGCTTGCGCTCCCCTTTCCCGCGCGCGCGATTTTTGATTTTGGCGGGTGGGTCATCAACACGCCGGGCACTCACTACGGCGAGATATTCTTGACCTCATTCCCTACATTTCCGCCTACAGGAGTTGATACCTTCTGGGATTCAGGGGAAGGCACCTGTTTAAACGGTGTACAGGAAGTGGACCAGATACAGGCAGCAGGTGTGCCGCAACCCCCCATCCTGCTGCAGGTTGCCGGCATGTACACCTTCTCAAAAGGGCCGGCGTCTCATCCGGGGCAGCAGATTCTGGGGAAATACATCCCCGTCATGGTCTGCATCATGACTTTTGTCTTTTGGGTGTACTGCGGCGTCACGCTCTGTCCCGTGGAGGTGCCTCTCCCATTTTTCTTCGCGCCGCTCATCATTTATAACGGTTCAAGCATCTGACGCGAGCAAGCGCCAGTGCTCCAAAGAAAGATTTTCCGGCCGGGCTTTCTCATCTACTCCGCATTTTTTGAGCGCTTCGACTGAGATGTGTAGATTTGATGCGACAAACTTTCTCGGATGCGCGAACCCTTTTTTCAACAGCTCAAAGAATCCTTGCTCAATGTCATTCCCGCGAAGGCGGGAATCCAGATTTCTTTCCTTTTCTACTGGATCCCCGCATTCGCGAGGATGACATCCGATATCGGCAAAGAATTTCTTGGAGATTCCGCCAATCGCGATAATCGCGGAGTCTACTTTGGGCGGCGGAGAAAACGCCCCCGCCTTCACGGTACCGATATACTTCGGCGCCCCGTAGGCCTTCACGCTTATGGAGAGTACGCTTTCTTTCCCGTCGGCGGCCACAATTCTTTTCGCGACCTCTTTCTGCAATAGAAGCGTCATGGAAGTTGGCGGGTGTTTCGTCTCCTGCAAAGATTTCCTCAAAAAGGCTCCAGTTATGTAGTACGGCAAGTTGGCGACGATGCGATAGGCTCTAGGCTCTAGGCTATAGGCGCTAGGATTGAAAGAAAGAATGTCGGAGTGGACGAGTTCCAATTTTCCGGACGCCATGTCTTGCGCGAATTTTTTCTGTAAAAAGGGAATCAGCCGGGTATCTTTTTCAACGGCGATGACGCGGCCTGCGCGCCGAAGCAAAAGCTCCGTCAGCGTCCCCTCTCCCGGACCCACTTCAAGCACGGTATCGTCCGGTGTGAGCTTTGCCGCGTCCGCGATTTTTTGAAGAATCCGCGGGTCGCGGAGAAAATGCTGGCCCAAGGATTTCTTCGTTGGTAACACAAACTTCCGCGAGTTGTCCCTGTGTTTCTTATTTCTTGCTGTCATTGTATTTGTGAATATCGAATACCTAATTTCGAATCTCGAAAAATCTCGAATAGCAGAAGGGACAACCGGAAGTTTCTTTTTCAATATTCGATCTTTTTCGAGATTGGATATTCGAAATTTGAAATTGCTTCGGCTTGTAGAAGTTCCTCATCAATATCAAAAATAAACTCCGACGGCAGATTCACCTGCCGCGCGCCGAAGATAGTGCGCGCGTTTGCATAGGTAAGAAAAATCTTTTTTCTGGCGCGCGTCAGCGCAACGTAGAACAAACGCCGTTCCTCCTCGGCTTTTTCTTCCGTGCGTTCATCTTCGCCAAAGCGGGAGTGTGGGAAGAGGTCCTGCTCCAAACCAGTGATGAAGACATGGTCAAACTCCAACCCCTTTGAAGCGTGCACGGTCATGAGCCGCACCGCATTCTTTTCTTCTTTGAGCTCATCTTGGTCGCTCTGGAGCGCCGCATCCGCAAGGAACTGATTCACCGCCGTCTCCCTTTCCTCTGCCCCGCCGGCTGGTGGGATATCATAGCGTGTCGCAAAAGTCACGAGTTCCCTGATGTTTTCAAGCCGCTCCGTATCATCCGCCCCGCCTTTCTTGAGTTCCGCTTCAAGGCCGCTCGCGGAGACAATCCACTTAAGCGCGACGGAGAGCGGTTCGGCGGTGAGTTTCTCTTTGAATGTCTCAAGCAGCTTTCTAAATGCCCGCACTTTTTCCTGCGCGCCGCGCGGGAGAGAGCTTTCCTGCCCCGCGAAAAGCTTGAGAAGCGTTACCTTGCCAAGCCCTCTTGGCGGCGCGTTTGCGATTCGCTTCATATCCGAAAGGCTCTCGGGGCGGAGAGCCGCGCGCACATAAGAAACGACATCCTTCACCTCCTTTCGCTCAAAAAAACGTATGCCAAGCACCTGATATGGGACCTCGGCGTTCATGAAGGCCTCTTCAAGCGCGCGGCTTTGGAAATTCGCGCGGAAAAGTACGGCGATTTCCCGCGGGGGCGTGCCGTCCTCAATCAGCCGTTTCGCGGTAAGGGATGCGAAGGCCGCCTCGTCTGCTTCATCATAGGCGGCGAAAAGACCTATCTTTTCACCTTCGGCGTTTTTGGTGATGAGCGTCTTCTCGCGGCGCAGTTTGTTTTTCTCAATAACTTGATTTGCAGCGGCAAGGATAGTCTGCGTTGAACGGTAGTTTTCCTCAAGCAGGACAACCTTTGCCTTGGGGTAATCTTTTTCAAAACCCAAGAGGTTTCGTATATGCGCTCCTCGCCAGCTGTATATACAGTTATGCACCACGATGTCGTTTGCAATATAATTGTGGACGTATCTGACATCTAAATCATACACATCCCCTCGGTACTGTTTTCGTTCCACGGCCGTTACCGTGTCCTCACCAATTTCTCTGCCATTCTTATGCGCAATCGTCATTCCCGGGAAGATATTGGAAATGGGCTGAAAAAGCATATTCTTTCCTTTGGTTAAAAAGGCATTTCGGATGAGCGTCATATTCGGCTGGAGCGAGACAATTCGAGAGGCAATTTGTTCCGCTTTTCCATAATCTAGCCGCGCTACTTCGAATCTGAAATCACGCCGCTTACCCTTCCGAATTCGGAACCCCGCTTTTTCAAGATTTCTTTTTAAACTGTCGGCGGTGGTGTTGATACTTACCCGACTCATTCCCCAGGGGTGTATCAAGCTCTTTCGTCTATCTCCGAATAAGGAAAGGCGGACATTCAACCGCTCCCGTTTGGTGTTAGATTGCGTGGTTCCTTGTGGAAAGTAGTGAGGATAATCAAATGATAACCCGGTATCCGCAAACAACGTTTCCGCGCGCTTTTTGGTATCAATCGAAGCAAACAATCTATCAATGCCCGTTTGTTCGATCGCCATTTTTCTACCGCACGTCATAAAGACTAATGTCGGTATGCCATACGTTGCCCCGAAGAACGCTTCAAAATACAAGGCTTCCTGTTTCGTCGTGCATATTTTAAGCACCCACATCTTGTCAGCTTTTTCTTGATTGCAACGGACTAGCAATCCAATGGCATTCTGCCCACCCCCATTTCGTCGGACGCTTTTCGCCATCCCAACTCTGAATCCCTTATCGCGGCGATACATCAAGTACACATAAAACTGATCGAGCGAAAGCGTAAGTCGAGCAAAAAGCATGTGCCTCGGCGTAGCGGTAATTTTTTTGCCTTTGGCGGTGGTTAGTTCTACCACTTCTCCATCGTAATACCGTTTTCTCACCTTATCTATCTTGGTGTCGCACAGCATCCCATTTCCGGCAGCTCCAAGAATAGCCTCTCCTTTTGCCACTTCACTTATCTTTTTCACACCTATTGGGGTTTCGATAGCAGTGTTTGGCAGAAGACACTGGTCGGCGTCGCCCACTACCGCAATGTTTTTGTTCGCATCGGCAAGCAATTTTGCAATCAGGTACTGCGCGCGGTTGGTATCCTGATATTCGTCTATATGGATATAGCGCCAAAGATTGTGATAGTGCTTGCGCACAGACTCTTCTTTTTGAAGAAGTAGCGCGGTCTTAAGAAGCAGGTCGTCAAAATCAAGAGCCTTCTCGCTTCGGAGTATTTGCTCATACTCCGTCCAGACCTTTGCGACGACCGAGGGGAGGTAGTCGTTACCCGCGCTTCCACGGAACTCTTCAAGCGTCACCGCATTTCCCTTCTCGCGGCTAATTGACGCGAGAAGCCACCCCGGTTCGAAGCTCTTGGGGTCGTGACCGGCGCGTTTCAGCGCCTCCTTAACCGCGCGAAGAGAATCACCCTTGTCAAAAATGGTGAAATGCTTTTCTATGCCGAGACGACGGCTGTTTTCTCGGATAATCTGCACGCCAAGCGCATGGAACGTGCCAATCCAGGGATGACCCGCAACTGACAACCGACCACTAACGACCCTAGCGCCAGCGTCGATGTTTTGTTGCTGGTTGTAGGTTGCTGGTTGTGAGTTAAGGAGATGCGCGACCCGATCGCGCATCTCCTTGGCGGCTTTGTTGGTGAAGGTAATAGCGAGGATGGATTCCGGCGCGGCTCCGCGGCGTATGAGGTGCAGGATACGGTGCGTGATGACCCGGGTCTTCCCCGCTCCGGCTCCGGCGACGATAAGGAGCGGGCCGTCCGTATGGAGCACGGCTTCCTTCTGTCGGGCATTGAGGCCGTCTAATGGATTCATAGTAGATACGCTTAACGAGTAGATACACTTGACGAATGGTGCACACGAATTTTAGGAATGCGCATGCGAATGTGGGACACCCTGCGCTCCCTGCCCGTGCGTGTCCGCACACAGGCGGGCGCGCAGGGTCATTCGGGGCGGCCAGGCAGGTCTTTCGCCCCCTGCGGTGAGCTTGCCGAATCCGCCGCGGTGCCGCTCTTAATCTTCATGGCGGGTACTATAGCATGAGGAAGGCACAGAGAAGGTAGAAAGTAGAAGGTAGGACACAGAAAGAAGGAAGCGGCTCTCCTTCTTATTCTTAATGGCATTTTCAACCTACCTTCTACTTTTCTACCCTCTACCTTCTTTCCCCTCGGTTATCCCCAGCAGTGGATTACTCGGTTGACTTTAGGGTTCCCTTCGGCTACTCTGTACACATCCCGCCCGACCAGAGGACAGATCAAAGTGGCCTCACAAGGCCGTTTTTATCGGAAGAAACTACGGACACGCCACCGAAAGCAGAGCTTTGAAGCACTATCATCAATGCGCACATCGTAACGGTAGGCACCCAGGTAATAGCTCTTCGGGTCTCTGCCATTATCGATAGCATGATTGATTTCTAAAGAGTTCTTCTTTCGGCCTTTCTTTTATACAGAACGGCACTAACAACCATTGTATCGAAATTTCCCGTCCCGCGAGGCCAGAGAAGGCCTTTGCTCGTCAGATGAGCTGTGTGTGTACATGGCTCTTTATCCTTGGAGCATCGCTTACGCCCGTTTTCGCGCACGCCGGGGTGCTTTCGTTTTTCGCGAGCCTTTTTGCGGAGGAAGCCGAGGCCGAAGCCGCCTCATCGCCAGTTAATTCCCAGAATGTATGGCTTCTTGCCGCGGCGCTTAATCCCGACCCGAACCCCGCCAAGGGCGGCGGCGATATTACGGTTGTCGGAGGAGCGGCGCTCCTCTCTGAAACCGGCCCGGAAGGCACCCTTGCCGACATTGAGGAAAATCAAAACGGGAACATCAGCATTTATGTGGTACGCGAAGGCGACACGCTCGGGGCAATCGCCAAAATGTTCGGCGTGACGACGAACACCATCGCGTGGGCAAATGACGTTTCGCGCGGGCTTATCCGGCCGGGACAGACTCTCATCATTCTGCCGATTTCGGGTGTGCGGCACACGGTGGTGAAGAGCGACACGATTCAGAGCATCGCCAAAAAATACAAGGCGGATGTGAATGAAATCATCCAGTACAACCACCTTGCCGCGGACATCACGCTTGCTGTCGGAGACATCGTTATCGTTCCCGACGGTGAAATCGCCGCTCCGCCATCTGCTGGACGCGCGGCGGCGCTCCGCGGAGCGGGCGGTCCCGTCTATGAGGGATACTATCTTCGTCCGCTTATCGGCGGCCGAAAGACGCAGGGACTCCACGGCTACAACGGCGTTGACATCGCGACGTATCTTGGCGCTCCGATTCTCGCATCGGCGGCGGGTGACGTTATTATTTCCCGCGACAGCGGCTGGAACGGCGGCTACGGCAAATACGTCGTCATTGCGCACGACAACGGAACGCAGACCCTCTATGCGCATAACAGTCAGAACATCGTCATCGCAGGCCAGCGCGTCGTGCGCGGACAGATTATCGGCTACGTCGGTTCCACAGGCCGTTCCACAGGTTCCCATCTCCACTTTGAAGTTCGCGGAGCGCGTAATCCATTTTAGGCGCTAGGCAAGAAGGCGCTAGGCTCTAGGAAAGAGTCTAGGAAAGAAAGACTGTCTATCCAAAAAGCCGCCGTGGTGTCTTATGCGCCGCGGCTGTTTTTCTAGTGCCTAAAGCCTAGTGCCTAGTGCCTAGTTTCCCAACCGTTTCGGCCGGTACTGCAGAGCTTCCATAAGGTCGTTCGTTTCCACCTCTTCGTGGCCCTCCAAGTCGGCCACCGTGCGGGCGAGCTTGATGAGGGGGTGATAGAGGCGGGCCGAGAGGTCATGCTTTTTTGCGGAAAGATTGAGCACTTTTTTCACCTCGTCCGGAAGTGGAATCGCGGAGGCGATATCACGCACCCCGACGTCACTGTTGGTTTTGAACGGAAGTTTTAATTGTTGATATCTCGCCTCGGCTCGCGCCCTCGCGTCCGCGACCCTCCGGCGCACCTCCTCGCTCGTTTCTTCGTTTCCTCGTCCTTCCGAGAGCTTTTCATGTTCCACGACGGAGACTTCCGTCCAAAGGTCAATGCGGTCCACAATGGGGCCGGAAATTTTCCGCTTATAGCGGTCAATTGCGTGCTGAGGGCAGTTGCAGGTTTTGCCTCTCACGCCGAAATTGCCGCACGGACAGGGATTCATGGCAGTGATGAGCGTGAAATGTGCGGGAAAGTGCGCCGAGCCTTTGACGCGGGAGATGCTTACCACACGGTCCTCCAGCGGTTGGCGGAGCGCGTCAATGACGCGGCGTTCAAATTCCGGGAATTCATCCAGAAATAAAACACCCCTGTGCGCTAGCGTAATTTCCCCGGGTTTCGGAATGGAACCGCCGCCGACAAGTGCATTGTAGGATGCCGTATGGTGCGGCGCGCGAAAGGGAGGGTAGGTGATGAGTGGCTCTTGGAGCGCTCCCGCGACCGAGTGAATGCCGGTCACCTCGAGCGCTTCTTCAAGAGAAAGCGGAGGAAGAATTGAGATAAAAGCTCTGGCAAGTAAGGTCTTTCCGGTGCCGGGCGGCCCCCACATCGCGATGTGGTGCCCGCCTGCGGCTGCAATTTCAAGTCCTCGCTTTGCGGCGCGCTGTCCTTTGATATCGGAAAAATCCACCTGATAGTTGCGGCTGCCGGTGTCAAAAGGCGTTCGGGGAGCCGGCTTCAGTTTCTTTCTCTGTATGAACGGACGGTCTTCGTCCTGTAGGATGTCTTTTTTTGCAAGATGCGCCGAGAGGTCCCGCAAATTCCTGACGCCGTACACGTCAATACCGTCAATAAGGGCGGCTTCTTTCGCGTTTCCTTCCGGCACGTATACTTCCCCGAATCCGGATTGCTTTGCCTTGCGGACAATCGGGAGCACGCCGTCAACCGGCTGCACCGCCCCGTCAAGCGAAAGCTCGCCAATGAAAAGCATATTTCTGACGTCTGCGGGAAGACATTTTGAGGCGATTAAGTATCCAACGGCCATCGGGAGGTCAAAAAGAGTTCCCTCTTTTTTGACGTCGGCCGGAGCGAGAGAAATGACGACCTTATGATTTTTCTGTTTAGGGGACTTGAAACCGGTATTTTTGATGGCCGCGGCAATACGGTCTTTCGCCTCCTGCACGGCCTTGTCGGGAAGGCCCACTATTGAAAACGCGTTGAGTCCTTTTGACAGGTCAACCTCAACGCGGATGATGTTCGTCTTAAGGAGATGAACTTGAGCGGAGGAAACGGCGGCAAAAGACATAATGGCGTGACACGAATGCTACAAATTAATGCACGAATGCTTCGAATATACAAATAAGGCGAATGAGGGATTCGTGGATTCGTGGCATTCGCATGGTAATTCGTTGCATTCGTATCAACTATTTTATGTGCGCTTTGCATGTTAGCGCCGCCGGATTCGCTTCGAGTCGCACGGCTTCTATTTCTTTTCCGCATGCGGAGCAGATGCCATAGGTCCCGTTCCTGATTCCATTCAGCGCCGCGTTAATTTCGCCGAGACGGGACTCAAGCTGGCGCACAATCGCCACGTTCTCTTCAAACGATTCAAGCTTGTCGGCCACCTCATCCCGCTCCGCCGGCCTCTCCTCTTCTACCGCTCCCGCTGTCGGCTCCCAATCTGCCGCATTCTCCGGGTTGCGCCGCCCCACCGTTGCGAGCTCCTTTTCCACGAGCTCCTTTTCTTCCACGAGCTTCTTTTTAAATTTGTTCGTGTCGGCTATCATGCGGGTAGTATAATACGAAACTACGAATTCTACGAATCCGCCAATGGGCGGGACAAATGGCTACGAATGGAAGATAGATAAAACTAGAACTCATCTCAAAATAAACCGCTATGAATAAAGAT
>CAYHPP010000017.1:0-10598 GCA_964358745.1 uncultured Candidatus Saccharibacteria bacterium
GCAGGGCATTAGACCCTTGCCTGGCCGCCCCGAATGACCCTGCGCGGAGCGCAGGGTGTCCCCCATTCGTGTGCGCTATTCGTTAAGCGTATCTACTATCAAGCGAACTTTCTCATCTTCCCCTCAATCTCCTCCTGGTGTCTGTACAAAAGCTCCGCCAAGACAAAATCCTCCGGCTCATCCACATCAACAGAGCGCCATTTGTCGCAGATGACCGCCTTGGTGTTCTTCATGATAACCACCTTCTGTTTCAAAAATGCGGCCGTGTTAAAGATGTACACAAAGCAGCCGTTCAAGAGATAGGCCTTTGGCCATTCCTGTATGTTGGTGGATGTATGAGCAGATTTGTTCGCGAGTACAAGATTCTGCTTCCTATCCAAGTGATACAGCCTCGGATGCGTCGGGGCGACCGTAAGCACCGTATCCGCCCTTGTTTTCTGCATAAGTTTCCAACACGCCTCAATGTCCCGAACCTCCCGAAGCGGAGAGGTGGTTTGAAGCAGGACGACATAGTCGGGCTCAAACCCTTCTTCCTTTTTGAGCCGATTGAGAAGATGCAGAATCGCCTTGTTTACGCTCACCGAATCCGTCGCAAGGCGCCTCGGACGGAGAAACGGTACTTCAGCGCCGCACTCTCTTGCGATGCGCGCTATTCTCTCCGAATCCGTATCAACCACGACACGATCTATAAATGAAACGGCGCACGCTTGCCTTATTGCGTGCGCGATAAGCGGCCTTCCGGCGAAGGGCCGAATGTTCTTGTTCGGTATTCGTCTTGAGCCGCCGCGGGCGGGAATAACAGCGAGAACTTTCTCAAGCTTCCGGTATCTGTTTGTGTTGTTTGAAGCCATTGTACTTTGTTTGGGTATTGCCTGCCCGCCGAAGCCGCTTCGGCGCAGGCGGGTGTACTGTGCTTTGTGCTTTAACTGACTCGGTATTTCAACTTCCACTCTCCCTTCTCCTTCTTCCACAGATGCGGCGAGCGGAAGGAATCCGCCAATTTCATAAAATACGCGCGATTCATCTCCGGATGTGCGGACGCTTTTGCCGCCTTCGGGAACTCATGCTCGGTGATGCTTAAGTATTTCCAGAGCTCGTTTTCAAAACGGGTCGGGAACTCGCCGTCAAAACGCCGGACGAGCGCCATTCCCTCCTCGCGCGTGATGTCCCCGCTCCGTATCTCCTGCGCCGCGTCATAGGTCGCGCGGCCAATGCCGAATTTAATGAAGGTCGTGTAGTAGTGAAGGTCGTCAATTTTATCGTCAATTGAATTGTACTTGCTGTAGGTGCCCGGAGTGCGCTCGGGAGACGCTTCAAACCCGCCGTGCTTCACGGCGTAGTAGTAACAAGACTGCGGATGCCACTTGAGGTAGTAACCGAGATAGTGCACTTCCATGCCGAGTGTTTCGATTGCCTTGGGGTCGGCCGGAAGGTAAGGCGCGAGATCATTTTGAGAAAGACCGTAGTTCGCTCGCAAATCTTTTACCGAAACGCCGCCGAGGAAGATCTGCGATTGGTCCTTGCTCGTAAAATACGACCAGTCGCGCTTCGCCGAAGAGGTATCTCCGATCGGGTTCCCATACTCGGCCTCATTCTCCCCGAAGAACACAAGGGGAATGTTGAAGAGAAGCGCCATCTTGGGAGCGAGCGCCTTCTGTCCAAGGATAAACGCTTGAAACGGATGGAACAGGTTTTCTACCGAAAGGCGCGTCAGGAGGCGGTGCACGCGGCCGTTCGGCGTATGAAGGTAATTGTCAAATCCCGCATGGATCCACGATTGAAAGTTCCTCCATCCCCAGTCCGTGTAAATATGCGGCGCCCAGGTAACCGTGAGGGGATGCATTCCGTACTTGTACTTCAGAATGTGCGCGGCAAAGAAACTGTCCTTGCCGCCAGAGCCCGGCACGATGCAGTCATAGCCCCCGTCGGCCTTGCGGTGTTTGTCGCAGAGCGCCCGGAGTTCACGCTCGCGCTTTTCCCAATCAATTCCACTTTGCTTCATCTCGGCAAACCGACAGGCATCGCAGACCCCCTCCTTGTCAAAGTGAATCGTCTTTTTGGTTGAGCTCTTGGTGTGCGTGAACTCCACGACCGAGTTCGGGCGCTGGTTGGAAATGACGCAGCGCTTGCAGAACCGCACCTCGCTCGGGAGTCCGTATTTTGTCGGTTCTTTTTTATTCATGCTGTTTTTCACGCAAGCGACGCAAACCTCTTAATAAACTCAAGGCCGGCCTCCCCGCTTTTTTCGGGATGAAACTGGACGCCAAGCACTGCACCCTTCTTCACCTCGGAACAAAAATGAAAGCCTCCGTACTCTGTAACTCCAAAAGCGTCCTTAGGGTTATCCGGAGCTAAAATGAACGAGTGGAGAAAGTAAGCGTCAAATGAGCGCGTCCCTTCCGTTACTCTGTTCCATCCGATGTGCGGCACCTTTTCGGCGATGCGCGGAAACGGCACAACGTTGCCTGCGATGATATCGAGGCCGTCCCAGAGGCCGAACTCATGGCCTTTTGAGAGCAAAAGCTGTGCGCCGAGGCAGATGCCGAGCATGGGTTTAGCGGAGTCCGCGAACTTCTTCACCGCGGGCACCAACCCGCGCGCTTTGAGTCCTCGCATCCCCGCTTCAAAAGAACCGACTCCGGGAAGCACGAGCGCATCGGCCGTTTCAATATCCTGCGCTTCTTCCGAAATCAACGGGGAGGCGCCGCAAAACTCAAACGCTTTCTTTAAGCTGAAGAGATTCCCCACGCCATAATCTGCGATGATGATTTTTTTCATATTCACTCCCGAACAGCGATAGCTTCATTCCGAAGATAGCGCTTCAATTCAGCGACGGTAAAATCTCCGTAATGGAAAGCGGAGGATATGCCAACCGCATCTGCCTTCCCCTCTTGTATGGCTTTCGCAACGGACGCCTCGTCTCCCGCGCCTCCGTGCGCAATGCAGGGAACTGTCACAAACTCGGAAATTCGGCGCAGTAGTTCAATATCATATCCTTTCCGCGTACCGTCTTGATCAATTGATGAAATCAACACTTCGCCGGCTCCAAGCTCCAGGCCCTTCTTCGCCCACTCTATCGCATTAACGCCCGAGTGTTCTCTCCCCCCGTCGGTGTAGGCCTCATAGGTTCCGTTTGGCTGCCTCTTCGCCTCAATGTAGAGCACGATGCACTGCGACCCGAACTCCCGCGACGCTTCAAAGATAAAATCCGGATTGGAGACGCCGAAGGTATTAATCGCTACCTTATCCGCGCCGGAGCGGAGCGCCTGATTAATGTCGTGGATGGAACGAATCCCGCCCCCAACGGTCACGGGAATGAAAATACGCTCGGTAACGGACCTCAATAAATCAAAGTCCAAATTGCGCCGGTAGAGACTCGCGACAATATCAAGGTAGATGAGCTCATCGGCGCCTTCCTTGTAGTAGCGCTCGGCAAGTTCCTTGGGGGAGCCCACGACGCGAAGCGCCTCGGTCTGCACGGGCTTCACGACGTTCGGACCTTTGATATGGAGCGTCGGAATGATTCTGATGTTTTTGCTCATGCTCGTATGACGCCTGCTTCAGAACTTTTCTCGCAGCAGGATGGTATGTATAGTATAATCGCTTTTTGCCGAAAAAAGTCATGAATGCGCGCAAACCGAAATTTTGCTTCTTTCTTCAGAGAAGCTACGCCTATACCGGCCACGCCCTTGCGGTATGGCTCAAGGAAAAATACGGAGTAACCGAATTCTCGGCCTACACGGGCGTGCGTCGCATGCACGAATATCTCCTGTCGCAAAAAGACATACGATACAGCGCTCTCCTCCTTGATGAGGACGTCCACAACCGCTACAAAGACGAAACGCTTGACCTTGAATACTTGCGTAATCTCGAAAAAGAGTACGGCATCCCGAACGTCTGGCCCTACCTCACCGTAGACAGAGAAATCATGAGCAATCAGGCGGCGCGCGAGTATCCGTATAATGCGCCGAGGTACACGCACGAAGAGATACTCCGAATCTTGCAGGTTACGGCAAAGGCGGTCATCGCTTTTCTTGACAAAGAGAAGCCTGATGTAATCGTTTTTTCCGTCATCGGCGCGGTGCCGAGCCTCCTCCTCTACCACATCGCAAAAAAGAGGGGCATCAAGATAGCGCACATTCTCACTGTCTCGCTCAAAGACCGCTTCACGATAAGCGAGCGCTATGATATCTTCACCGACGCCGAGAAAATCTTTCAGAAGCGCTTTGCAAGCAAAGCGAAGGATGATTACTATGTCGAAGCGAAAAAAGTGCTTTCAAACTTCAGAGCATCGCCTCACCCATACGACCCGAAACGCTCAGCCGCGGGACAACCCGTCAACCGCGCCCGTCAGCTCCGATTTCTCTCCCCACAAAACCTCCTTCGCTCCGTCCGCTGGTTCGCGAAGATGTGCTACACATACGCTACGGGCAACGCGCGCGAGGATTACACAACCGTAAGTCCCATTAATTACATCAAGGACCATGTGAAGCGGAAGCTGCGCAATCTCTGGGGCGTCGCCGATCTCTATGACGCGTTTCTTCCCGACGAACCCTACGCCTTTTTCGCGCTCGGCTACGAACCGGAGATGAGTTTATCCCTCCTTGCTCCGTTTGCAGACCAGCTCTACCTCGTGCGCCAAACGGCGCGCTCGCTTCCGGTCGGCTGGAAGCTTTATGTCAAGGAACATCCGGAAATGGTTCCGTACCGGCCGCGGGCCTACTACAAGGAACTCAAAAAAATACCCAATGTGCGGCTCATGAACCCTGCTCTTGACGGCACGACGCTTGTCGCGCACTCGCAGCTCATCGTCACCGTGACCGGCTCGGCGGCGTGGGAAGGAGTGCTCCTTAAGAAACCTGGAATCGTGTTCGGCGACCGTTTCTACAACGCCCTTTCCATGATCAAGAAGTGCACGGAGATTGAGCGGCTCCCATACCTCGTCAAGGAACAGATTGAAGTATGGCGCTACGACGAGGAAGAACTCTTGCAATTCATCGCCGCCATTCTTGAGGATTCGGCGTCACTCAAGTTCATTGAGCTCTGGGAACAGGAATACAACAGCGCGAAAAAGAAAGCCGGGCTTGAGCCGCTGGCGGACCTGATTGCGAAAAAGACTGGACTGGCAAGAGGTTAAGGTTAAGCTGTCCAAACTCATTCACATCATATGGTAAATGTGCTTCGAGCATTCTACAGAAAATATGTGCACTCCCCCGCCGTGGACCGGACGATCTATGCGGCGCTTGATTCGCTTACCAACCTGCTCGCGCGGTACAGGCGTTTCTCCTTTCCCGCAAATTACATCCGGCGCTGGAAGCTCAACATGCTCTGGGGGCTTTACGAACCGGAAACATACCGACTGTTCAAAGAAATAATCACCCCCGGAATGACCGTTGTTGATATTGGAGCGCACATCGGCTACTTCACACGCCTCTTTTCAAAGCTCGCCGGAACACGCGGTACGGTTCTTGCGTTTGAGGCAGACCCGACAAATTACGCGCTTCTTTCGCATAACACGCGCCGGTGTAGCAACGTGCTGGCCGTGCAGGTGGCCATCACCGACAACATCGGCATCATTGACTTCTATCACTACGACGACAAAAGCGGCGCTCACTCAACACTCCCCAACGTCCCGCTTGAATACGAAAAGCGGAAGCTTGCCGTCATTTCCACGACGCTTGACGCGTATCTCAGGGAAAAAGGCATTTCGCAGGTTGACGCGATTAAGATGGACATTGAGGGCGGAGAGGGAGCGGCTCTCAAAGGTATGACGCATGCGCTCAAGAGCGCGCGCCTCCTTGTCACAGAGTTCGCACCGGCGTGGATTGAGGCGGCCGGAAGCGCTCCCCTCGCGTTTCTCCAAGGGATTGAACGGCACGGGTTTGAAATCTCCGCAATAACGAAGGACGGCCTCGTGAAGCTCTCCCCCGTTCGAGACGCGGAGTTCTCCCATCTTCTCCCAAAACCCAAGGACGGTTCGCACGCAAGCGAATTTCTGAACCTCTACTGCGCGAAATGACCGCTCACGGACACAAAGATGTTCGGTGTGAAAATCGGACTCCATTCTTGTCTATCCCAGTGTTTTGCAAAACACTGCGATTGACGCGGCGAGTTATTTTACTGGGACCGTACTCTGAAGTATCGCTTCAAGCCGTTTTGCGAGTGCGCGAGCATCCAACGCTTCGGCGCGGGTGAGGGCTTTCGCGGCAAGCGAAGCGCGGAGCTCCGAGCTCTCACTCAAGCGCTCGATCTGCCTTGCGAGATCGTCAATGCTCTCGTCTTTAAAGGTGAGCGCGGAGCCGCCGGAAAGCCACTCAAGCGCTCCCCCGCCGGGAATAATTGACGGAAGCCCGAAGGCAAACGCTTCGGTAAGCACCGCCGAGCCGTATTCAATCCACCAGCGCGGGAACACAAACACATGCGCGTCTTTGAAGAATTGGTACAGCTTCTCTTTCTCCACCCAGCCGGGGAAGAAAATCGTTTCAGAAAGTCCGAGCTCCTTCGTAAGCGCCTGGAGCCGCTCCTTATCGGGCCCACCCCCTGAAAGAATTACTCTGAATCTCTTCCTATTCTTCACCTTCGCCATCGCCCGAACCAAAAGCTCAAATCCTTTTTCCGGAAGCATGCGTCCGGTGGAAAGAAGCGTGATGCTCTCTACCTTACTCTGGTGTTCCCGCACTCCATCAGAAGTTACGCCAAAGCGCTTCATGAGCTCACGAGTGGCGATAAAATCCTCAATCACCGTACTTGGCTTCTTCACTCCGACGCCGAAGTTGCGATACATCTTCTGCACATGTGGCGTGTTAAAAATGAAGGCGTCCATGCAGTTCGCAGTCGGCGCACCGATGAGACGCTCTATCCATACTCGCAGGACTTTCTTTACGCGCCGCAAAAACGGCGGGCGCGTGAGATTCCCCGATGCGTCAGCCCATGCGTTCAGGCGCACGTTGAAAAATCCGACGACTGGAACGCTCCCGCCGAGCAGTCGGTAGGCGCCGCCGCCATAGAGAAACATGTGGCCGTCAATGTAAAATGCGTCGGCGTCTTTTGAAAATTCCGTGAGAATGGCGTACACGCCGAGCTGAATCCCGATAAGCCCTCGCCCTTTTATATTTCGCTCAAACACTTTGTACGGCATGACACAAGGAATTTTGTTCTCATTTGAAAACGCCGTCACAACGGAGACCTCATGCACGAGCTCCACAAGCCCCTTCGCCTTGAGGTGCAGGTCAACCACGGAGCCGCCGATGGGCGAGCCGTTGTCTTCAAATTTCAGTTTTGAGGTGATAAGAAAAATTCGCATGTGTAACGCATATAACCTTTCCGTGCATGTATGGATTACAAGCGTAACAAAAAAGGCCGGGAACGCAATGCGCCCCCGGCCCGTGAAAACGTCGCCTCATATCCACCCATTCTTGAGGAACAAGAGGCGTGCGATGACCTCCCGCAGATACGGGAGAATCATCCCCAATCGCGTCCTTCCTGCCATCCGAACCGAGAAATACAAACTCTCGGGATCCATGTAATCCCTCTGCCGGAGCAATGAAAGCGGAATGGGAACAACCTCAAATCCCTCCCGTTCCATAATCCACTTCACCCTCGGCATATGGAACGGGCTCGTGAGCGTAAGAGCAAGAGCCGGAAACATCCCGTGTTCCTCGCACCATCGCCTTTGTTCCTGAACGACCGTGAGGGAATTGTAACTTCCCGTTGACCGATCGAGGGGGGTTTCTGACTCGGGTGGACCGATGGTTTCCGTAACGGACACACCAAGTTCCTTTGCGGCACAGGCGACTCCAAGTTGGGCGAGCACCGGCGCTTTGGGATACTCGCCTGTAGCCCATTTAAGGGTCTTAGCCAGAAGAATGTTCCCGCGCCCGGGTTTCCTTCCTCTGCATAAGCCGATGTCATGCGTCACGATGACGACTGGTTGACCTTGACCGGAGGCCCAAACCAACCGCAAGCGAAACTCATTTAGGCTTGGGTACTTCACCTGCCAGCAAAACAGACATTTCCATAGTTTTTTCAAGCAGCCCTCCTTTCGCTCTGAAGTTCAACTATGAGTTCCTCCGGAAACGGATGAAGCCCGAGTGTCGTAAACCGCCGCTCAATGTTCGCTATGAGTTGTCGAATCTCCGCAAACATCGGTTTGCCAAGTTCTTGCGCCTTCGGCAAACGAAGCCAGCTCTCCCACTCAAGGGTATGCTTGAGGTCCTGAAGAAGCGACCTCGGGTTTCGGAATGTCGCCTGTGGATCGGACGAGGTAATGAATCTCGGGTCCACCGCAAGAATGTTCGGCCTGAACTGTCCACAGCGGAGGAAGTGCAGAGACCCGATGTTGTCGAGCCGGTCGGCGTCCTTGAGCACAATCGTAACCGGTGGGTCTTCCGGGTCATTTCTCTTGCTGTGCTCCAGAATCGCCCGAAGAATGTAAAGGTGACCCGACGGGATATCCAGAGGAGCTAATCGGAGACACCTCGTGATAACGGGGATAGCATCATACTTCGAGTAAATCCGATCCGTGTTGTGAAGCAAGCCGGCTATCCAGCCCAGTATGGCTGTATCCGAATCTGGCGCGATACGCTGCGCGTACTGCGCCACCATGAGCGCGTGGTAGAAGTTATGTCCTCCACCTACGGCTCCGCAAGCAACGTGGTCTGCTGTCACTGCTGCAACCAACTCCGGGAAGACCTTCCACAGAGATTCAGAGGTCGTGTTTTCGTTCATTTCAAAGTTCTCCCTTTCTGTTCATTGTTTATCTCAAAAACACCTCAAATAATATAGCATGAGACGCTCTCTCTCGTCAAGGAGCACAGGTCTCAATTTAGCAAAGTCGCCACGGCCGTGGCGACTTTGCTAAATAACCAAAAACTAAGAAAGAAGAGGTTTTTAGCGCAGAAATTCCTTATCGTCTATGAAGGGGCCGTTTTTGAGTTCGTAGACGAGCGAGTCCTCTAGAAAATGAACTGCGTGCGGCGCGTCCAAGATGAGTATGGCCTCGCCCTTTTTCACCAACACTTTTTTGAAGCATTTTCCTTTCGTATCAAACAGGTCGTACCGAATCTTCCCTTTTATGACGATAACGCATTCCTGCAGTAATTTCGTCACACGCCTTTTGGGAATATGGCGGTGCGCCTTGACCTCGTCTCCTTTCACGCGTTTGAGCGTCAAAAGCTGGAGCACTCCGTCAGGGGACGACATGGGCGTCGTCTTGGCGTCCGGAAACTTCCGAACGCGGATGGCCACAAGTTTGCTTCCTAGAAATATTTTATCCATACGTAGGAAAACCCGCCAAAACACAAACCTCACAAAAACCCAAACAAAACCACAAACTCTTCAAAGCACAAACTACTCTCTATTTGGTTTTTTGTGTACTGTGCTTTGGGATGTTTGTTTGGGTATTGTGTGCTGTGCTTTGTGCTTTAAACTTGGTATCTCCTCTGCGTCACGACCGGATGCCCGAACGCGACTTCCTTTTTCACATACGCAAGGTCATGCTCGGTCATAAGCTTGGCGAGCGCTTTGAAGGTTGTCTTAGGTTTCCAGCCGAGGAGTTTCCGCGCCTTGCTCGCGTCTCCTTGCAGAAATTCCACCTCGTTCGGCCTGAAATAAATGGGGTCAACTTCCACGACCGTCTTTCCCGTTTTTCGGTCAATGCCCTTCTCGGCGAGTCCCTTTCCTTTCCAGACAATATCCATCCCAAGATGTTTCCCCGCCTCCTCAACAAACTCGCGCACGGAGTGCGTCTCGCCGGTCGCGATTAAAAAGTCGTCTGGTTTCCTGTGCTGAAGAATCTTCCAGATGGCTTCAACGTAATCTTTTGAATAGCCCCAGTCCCGTTTTGCGTCAAGATTCCCGAGCCGGATGGTCTTTTGAAGCCCGAGCGAGATGCGCGAAAGTCCGACGGTTATCTTACGTGTCACGAAGGTAAGTCCGCGCCGTGGGGATTCGTGGTTAAAAAGAATGCCGTTGGAAGCGAAGATGCCGTAGCCGGTGCGGTAAATCTTCGTGATGTGATACGCAAACACTTTTGAAAGGCCGTAGGGGGATTGCGGATTAAAAGGCGTCGTTACCTTTTGCGGCGTCTCCAGCACCTTCCCGAACATCTCCGACGAGCTTGCCTGATAGTATTTAACCGGAAGCCCGAGATTCCGTATTGTTTCAAGAATGCGGAGCGGCCCCAAGGCATTTGTGTTCACCGTGAACTCTGGCACGTCGAAAGAAACGCTCACATGGCTCTGGGCCCCGAGGTTGTAAAATTCATCCGGTTCAATCTTTTTGATGACACGAAGAAGGTTGGAACTGTCGGAAAGGTCGGCATAGGTCATGTTGAATCCCGGCCTGCCGTACAGGTGGTCAATGCGTTCGGTATTGGGAAGCGAAGCGCGGCGCTGCAAGCCATACACCTCGTATCCCTTCTCAAGGAGAAGCTCGGCGAGGTACGAACCGTCCTGACCGGTGATACCGCTTATTATTGCTTTTCTTTTCTGCTTACTTTTCATAGCGAAACTTCTGAATACGCATTACAACTGCGGCAATACTAAGAGAAATTCTAAATTCTAATATCTAAATCCTAAACCGGCGGCTTTGCTGTCGTT
>CAYHPP010000018.1:0-2063 GCA_964358745.1 uncultured Candidatus Saccharibacteria bacterium
TTCTCTGCGTCGCAAAAGGAACCGGCATCGCGCTTGACCATCTGGATACCTACAAGAAGACTATTATTGCGAAGCGGTGATGTGAGCAGAATAGGCACTGAAGCTGCTGGTTCCGAAGCCTCACTACCTTAACTTTGGACAAAGCAGGACAACTCCTAAAGCACAAAACACAAGAACCCAAAACACCAAACAAAGCACAAACCTCTCAAAACACAAAACGAAGCACAATGTTTAATTCTCTCACGCACCACGCCTACGCCGTTGCCGGAAGAGCCGCGGATACCATTTCGGAGCTTTTTGCGGCGCTCGAAACCACGGGGTTCAAGATTCGCGGCAATCCAGATTTTCGCTCCGAGTCGTTTGACGTGTTCGGAGTTGATGAGGCGCGCGCCCTTAAGGAAGCCGCAGGGCGGAAGGCAGTTTCCGGCGGGAAAAAGGTTTTCATTGTGTCCGCGCGGGGCATCACGAAGGAGGCACAAAACGCTTTGCTTAAGATTCTTGAGGAGCCGCCGGCGGACACGCATTTCTTTTTGGCAGTGCCGTCGTTGGACATATTTCTTCCAACGCTTCGTTCACGACTGCTCATCTTGCATGCGAAGCAGGGAAGCGGCGGGGCGCCTTCGCCCCGCGCCGATGCTTTTCTCGCCTCAACCATTCCGGCTCGGCTCAAAACCGTCCAGGCGCTTCTCAAAAACGCGGAGGAAGAGGCGGGAAAGGCAGACCTTGTCGCATTTCTTGATGAGATTGAAGACAGTCTTGTGCGCCGCCTTGCCTGCGCGCCTATAGGCAGGTCGCGCGCAAGCAGGGACCGCGCCATGGCTGCGGGAGCCCTGCAAACCGTGCTTCAGGTGAAAAAATACAGCCGCGACAGGGCGCCGTCGTTTAAATTGCTGCTTGAGCATGTGGCGCTTGTATTGCCGCGATTCCAGGCACTAGGCACTAGGCTCTAGGAATGAAAAGAAGTTTAGTGTTATACTTTCCCTTGTTCCTATTCGTAACTATTCTGGTTCGACTCCGCTCAGAGTTCGACTGAGGCTCACTCGAAGTCCCATCCTGAGCCTGTCGAAGGAGTTGATTCGCATACATTCGCATATTCGCATTATCATGTATAACTTCTCCACATTTCATGCGCGCGTTAAAGAAGTCCATGCTTGGCTTGCGAAAGAACTGGGAAGCCTGCGGAGCGGTCGGGCTACGCCGGCAGTTTTGGACGGCGTTCTGGTTGAAAGTTACGGCGCACACATGCCGATTAAGCACCTCGCTACCATCGCCCTTGAGGATGCTCGGACGCTTCGCGTGAGTCCTTTTGACCAATCGGCATCTAAAAACATTGAGAAGGCCATTACGATGGCAAATCTAGGGTTGTCGGTCGTTTCGGATGAGGGCGGCGTGCGCGTGCATTTCCCCGAACTAACCTCCGAGCGAAGAGCCGTGTTCATCAAAGTTGCGAAAGACAAACTGGAAGCCGCCCGCGTCTCTGTTCGCAAAATTCGAGACGAGACCCTTCGTGATGTTGAGCAAAAAGAGAAGGAGGGAGGGATGGGGGAGGACGAGAAGTTTCGCCTGAAGAAAGAGTTGGATAAACTAACGGAAGCGGAGAACAAGAAATTACAAGATGCGTTTGAGAGAAAAGAAAAAGAAATTTCAAGTTAGGAGACTTGGGATTTCTTTACCATTAACCATTGATCTTTAACTGTTAAAAGTGAATAGTCAACAGTTCTAAAATTATGACCATAATTCTTTTTCTCATAATTTTAGGCGCGCTCGTGTTCGTGCACGAGCTCGGGCATTTCATCGCCGCGAAAAAGGCGGGAATTCGCGTTGACGAATTCGCGCTCGGGTTTCCGCCGCGCATCATCGGGAAGAAAGTGGGGGAGACGGAGTATGCCATCAACCTCATCCCGTTTGGGGGGTACGTGAAGATTTTTGGGGAGGATGGGGCGGAAGACGCGGAACTGACACGCCTGCCTGCCGCGCCGTCCGTGGCGCAGGTAGGGAAAGAAGAACACGCCCGCCCGGATGAACGTCCGTTCGGGCGGGGAACCGGCGCGGAAGGGGTGGAA
>CAYHPP010000018.1:2073-10373 GCA_964358745.1 uncultured Candidatus Saccharibacteria bacterium
CCCCACCCCCCCCCGCCCCCGCCCCCGGGGGGGGGGGGGGCCCCGCCCGGATGAACGGCCGTGCGGGCGGGCCCGCCCGGATGAACGTCCGTTCGGACGGGCCCGCCCGGATGAACGTCCGTTCGGGCGGGGAACCGGCGCGGAAGGGGTGGAAGCCGTTTCTTCTGGCGACGCTCGCCGCTTCACTTCAAAACCGCGCCATATTCAAGCCCTTGTGCTTGCCTCTGGGGTATTAGGCAACATTGTGTTTGCGTGGATGCTCATTTCAGCGGGCTTCATGCTGGGCGTACCTTCATCGGTTGAAGGACGCTATGCCGGGGAGGTGCAAGACACGAAACTTATGCTTACGACCGTTATGCCGGGTTCTCCGGCCGAGGGCGCGGGCCTCCGCTCCGGCGATGTGGTAACATCACTCTTGACGAGCGATGCGGCAGGAAGCGCACGGCGTTTTGAGGACATTGACGCTCCCGCCGCGCGGGCGTTTATCGGCGCAAGCGCCGGAGACATCTCCGTTTTCTACAAGCGAGGCGAGGAGACCGGCGTTGCCGTAGCGACTCCAAAGACAGGCATCGTGGAGGGGAAGCTCGCGATAGGGGTAAGTCTTGAAGAGGTGGGGGAAGTGCGCTTCGGGTTCTTTCGCGCCTTCCTTGAAGGGGCACGCACGACCTGGGACCTTCTTCGCGAGGTTACCGTCGGGCTTGCCGTCTTTTTGGGAGAAGCAATTGCCGGGCGCGCCGACTTGAGTTCTGTGAGCGGCCCCGTAGGCATCGCGGGACTTGTCGGAGAGGCGCGCGTCCTCGGCATCGTCTATATTCTCTCATTCACCGCTTTCATTTCTATCAACCTGGCGGTCATTAACCTTTTGCCTTTTCCCGCGCTTGATGGGGGACGCCTTCTCTTTCTTGCGGTTGAGGCCGTTACGAGAAAATCCATTCCGGCGAAGTTTACGCGGGTTGTTAACACGGTTGGATTTGCCCTCCTTATCTTTTTCATGGTGTTCATCACCTATCGGGATATAGTGAAATTAGTTAGTAGCTAGCCCGCCCGTACCGAAATGGTACGCTTCGGGCGGGTAGAAGGCAGCAAGTATAGAGTAGGAAATAGGGAGATTTTTTATGAGACAGAGCCAACTGTTCACCAAGACCCGGAAAGAGGCGCCGAGCGATGAGGTGGCGAAGAACGCCAAGCTTCTTATCCGCGGCGGCTTCATTCATAAGGAAATGGCGGGGGTGTATTCGTTTCTCCCGCTCGGGCTTCGAGTGCTTAACCGCATCGTGGGCATCATCCGCGAAGAAATGAACGCGCTTGGAGGAATCGAGCTCGAGCTTACCGCGCTTCAAGACAGAAGCGTTTGGGAAAAGAGCGGACGCTGGGATGATAAGGCGGTTGACAGTTGGTTTAAGACGAGCATTAGGAGCGGCGGGGAGGCGGGACTTGGGTTTACGCACGAAGAGCCGCTTACGCGCATCATGCGGGACCACATAAGCTCGTACCGCGACCTGCCTCGCTACGTCTATCAGATCCAAACCAAATTTCGGAATGAGGAGCGTGCCAAAAGCGGATTGCTTCGCGGCCGCGAGTTTTTGATGAAAGACCTCTATTCGTTTTGTCGCGACGAGAGAGAGCATCAAGCGTTTTATGAGCAAGCAAAGGCCGCATACTCGGCCGTTTTTAAACGGGTCGGGATAGGAGAGAAGACTTTCCTTACGTTTGCGTCGGGCGGCTCATTCAGTAAATACTCACACGAGTTTCAAACGCTCTGCGAGAGCGGAGAGGATGCGATACACTTCTGCGGGAAGTGCGCCGTGGCCGTCAATGAGGAAATTATCGGAGAACAACCCGCTTGCCCCCAGTGCGGTAATAAAGCGCTTCAGCGGCACACGGCGGTGGAGGTGGGAAACATTTTTACGCTCGGCACGCGTTTCTCGGAAGCTCTCGGCCTCGCGTTTCTTGATGAGCGCGGGGAAAAGCATTTTGTATTCATGGGAAGTTATGGGCTGGGTCCGAGCCGCCTCTTGGGAACCGTCGCCGAACTCTTCGGAGACGATAAGGGAATCATCTGGCCCGAGGAGGTCGCTCCATTTCAAATCCACCTTATCGCGCTTGCCGGCCCGAATAAGGGAGAAGAAGTTGTAAAAGCCTCCGATGCGCTCTATGCAAAGCTTGCAGAGAAGGGGGTGGATGCGCTCTATGACGACCGCGACCTCCGACCGGGAGAGAAGTTTGCCGACGCCGACCTGATCGGCATTCCGACTCGGGTGGTCGTGAGCGACAAAACTCTTAAAGAGAGCCGCCTTGAAGTCAAGAACCGCGTTACCGGAGCCATTTCCATGCTCTCCGAATCCGATCTTCTCAAATTATTCTCGTAGCCCTTCTCCCATGTTCGTCGGAAATGATGTCCTTACCAAGTAGACATGATCATACTTACTTGGAAGGGGAATGTATATGAAAGAATTTGCAAAGGGGAAAGAGAATAAGATTCTGTACAGGCCAAGAAGAATTTACAGCCCGATAAAACGAAAGGTTCTTCTCCTGCTCCAGGCGGGTGTGGCTCTTAGCTTTGCCGGCACCGTGCCTCGGCAATTCCGCATAATCGGGGAAGTAGTGAGCGAGTGGAAGAGCATTAACCGTGAATATCTACAGAGAATCATTCGAGAGTTTGAGGAGGAGCGACTTTTAAGCATGGAGGAGAAAGAAGACGGGACACGAACCGTGGTTTTGTCAGAGAGAGGCAAACGGCGCGCGCTCACCTTTTGCATCGATACGATAGTGGTCCCGGCGTCAGAGAAGTGGGATGGTCGTTGGCACGCCGTTTTCTTTGATATCCCAGAACACCTCTACAGGGCCAGAGATTCATTGCGGGATAAGCTGTACGAGCTCGGCTTTTATCATTGGCAAAAATCCGTTTTCGTTCATCCATATCCCTGTCGCGATCAAATCGATTTTATCGTTACGTTCTTCAACATACGCCGGTATGTCCGCTACGCGACACTTTCAGAAGTCACTCATGAGACCGAGCTTCTCCGTCGTTTTAGCCTTTGCAGAGTATAGGAATCGCTTAACAACCAAGTAGACATGATCATACTTACTTGGAGGTATGCACAGTGTGGAGTTTACTCACGCCAGCGGGATATTTTGCTTAAGGCCAGCTATAATTTTTGCTTTTTTCTCTAGCGCTTATATGGCGCTTGGAAGCCCGGCGCGCCATATAAGCGCGTCGTTCGAAAAAAATAAAAACACAAAGCCGTTTTTGCTTTTTCCTCGCTAGCGCTTATAATGCAGCAATGACTTCCGCTTAACTCTCCCCCGCAAGGAGACGAAGAATTCTTATGCTCAAAAAACATTGGAACAAACTCAACGGCTACCTTTCCAACGACATCGGCATTGACCTCGGGACCGCAAACACGCTTGTGTACATGCGTGGACAAGGCATCGTCATCAATGAACCCTCCGTGGTTGCCGTAAATCAGAAAACCGGACAGGTGGTCGCGGTGGGTGCTCAAGCGAAGGAAATGCTCGGTCGCACCCCCGCCCATATTGTCGCGGTGAAGCCGCTTGTCGGCGGCGTTATTTCAGATTTTGAGGTAACCGAGGAAATGCTCGCCTACCTTATCCGACGCGCCGAAGCAAATTTCCGCAAAGTGCTGGGGCCCCGGGTCGTCGTCGGCGTTCCGTCGGGCATCACGAACGTGGAAACGCGCGCGGTTCGCGACGCGACGAAAAACAATGGCGCGCGTCAGGTCTTCATCGTGGAGGAGCCTATGGCCGCGGCAATCGGCATCAGGCTCGCGGTTAATGACCCCATCGGGAACATGATTGTGGACATCGGGGGCGGCACGTCCGATATCGCCGTCATCTCTTTGGGTGGTATCGTGCGCTCAAAAAGCCTCAAGACTGCAGGAGATAAGCTGAACGACGACATTGTTTCCTTCATACGAAGCGAGCACAAAATACTCATTGGCGAACAGACCGCGGAGAACCTGAAAATCGCTATTGGCTCGGTCCTGCCTCCTCCGTCGCCGCTCGAGGCAGTCGTGCGCGGGCGCGACCTCATCACAGGCCTTCCGCGCGAAATTGTGGTGACCGATACGCATGTGCGCGAAGCAATCGCACTTTCCATAGATAACCTTATTGAGGCGGTGCGGGAAGTTCTTGAGACGACGCCTCCGGAAATCGTTTCCGATGTCATGGGGCGCGGGCTCTACCTCGTCGGCGGAGGCGCGCTCATCAAGGGCCTTGCGGAACTCCTCGCCGAGAATCTTAAACTCCCGGTGCATCAAGCCGACGACCCCATGACCGCGGTTGCGCGCGGAGCGGGAATTATTTTGGAGGATTTTGACCGTTACAAGGATGTGCTAATTGAGAACGAAGATGGATTACCGCTTCATTCGTAACGCACGGGCACGGGGACGGTTTGCGGATTGGTGGCCTCCCGCTCTGCTTTTGGGAGCGCTGGTTCTGTTTCATTTTTCCTACCCGACAGTGCTCGGTGATATCGCATCTCGCGTTGCGTCGCCGTTCTGGAAGGCGGAACGTCTTGCGGAAGAAACGCTTGTTCACCTGTCGCTTTTCTTCACGTCTAAGCAAACGCTTGTGCGTGACCTAGAGTCGCTCGACGCCGAGCTTACACAAGCGAGATCGCTTCTCGCTGACCGAGAACTCCTTCTTGAGGAAAACAGGTTGCTTAGGGGGCAATTCGGGAGCGGTGAGGATAAAAAGAGCCGCCCCAAGGGCGCGGTTCTTGCGGCCCCGCCCCGCTCGCCCTACGATACGGCCGTCATAGATATCGGCTCGCGGGACGGCATTGAGGTCGGGGACGCGGCCCTCTCGGGGTCGGTTGTTCTCGGGGTTGTCAGCAAGACATTTTCCCGGACATCGCTCGTGGAATTCTTCTCGACGGCAGGCAAGGAAACTCCGGTCCTTATCCTCCATGACGGCGCGGCCGTTCAGGCAGACGCTCGAGGGGAAGGAGGGGGAGCGTTTCGGGCGCGGCTCCCTAGAGAAGTACCGCTTCGCGTCGGCGATGTGGTGGTGATGCCTCCGTGGAATGTTCTTAAGTTTGCGACCGTCTCGGCGATTGAGGGGAACGCAGCCGATTCTTTCCAGACCGTCCGTTTTAAGAATCCCATTCCCATCCAGTCACTACGATTTCTGGAAATACAGAGATCGGTTGTTGAAAAGACGCCATGACCACGGGAGGAAGAAATATAATCGCTCGCGCCGTTACCGATGCAGGACTTCTGCTTGCGGTGTTTTTTCTTCCCTGGTGGACGGCGCTTCTCTTTGCCCTTGTGCCTTTTTTTGCGTTTAAGCACTTTATTGAGCTCGTCCTTGCGGCATTTCTTATGGACCTTCTGTACGGAATCCGGCTTCCCCGTTTTGGAGGATTTGAGTTTATGCTTTCACTTCTCGCGATTCTGCTCTACGTCGCGGGGAGCTTTCTTAAGAGGCGAATGAGATTTTGAGATAGAACTCATAGCGAGTTTTGACCACTCACATATGAAAAAACAAGGAAAATCAAGTTCGTTTCGCCGCTACGCCAACCACAATCCTGCTGCGGCATTTCGGCCAGCCGCTCGTCGTGCCGCTAGCACGCCTTCGCGGCTGTCCTTATGCCTCGCGACGGATTTTGGCTGGCTCGCTTGGCGATCAAAACTCGCTATGAGTTCATAAACATACCACATTTATGCCATGGTTTTTGAGACGGTGGTGGAAAAAGAGGTTTGGCGCGGCGCAGGCACGCGAGATTGACCCCGACGAGATCTTTCTTGATTCAAGCAACCTGCCGCAGTTTGACCGCCACCAGTTTGAAGGGCGGCTCGAGCGGCCCATTTCCCGCCGCACCGTCCTCGTTCTTGGCGGAGCGCTTTTTCTGACGCTTGTCGTGCTTCTCGGAAAGACGTTCGCGCTGCAGATAACGGAAGGCGAGCGCTACGCGAAGCAAAGCGAGCAGAACCGTCTGCGGCATACGCTCATTTTCGGGTCGCGCGGCATCTTCTACGACAGGACCGGCACGCCGCTTGCTTGGAATGTCGTCGACAGCGCCGAACCTGAGTTCTCAAGGAGAAAATATCTTGGCGACGACGGTCTTGCGCACGTGCTCGGCTTCATCAAGTATCCGTCAAAAGACAAGGCCGGATTTTATTATAAAGTGGACTTTGAGGGACTAGCGGGAGTTGAGAAGTACTATAACGAATATGTCGTCCCGAGCCATGGTCTCAAAATCGTAGAGACAGACGCCCGCGGGAGGGTTCAGTCTGAAAGCGTCCTCAAGCCTCCGAGAGACGGCGAGAATGCCACGCTTACCATTGACGCTCGGCTCCAAAGGAAACTGTACGAATTAATGGCGAGCCTTGCGAAAGAGCGCGGTTTTCAGGGCGGAGCCGCGGTTATTATGAATGTTCGGAACGGCGAATTGCTTTCACTCGTTAGTTTCCCGGAGTATGACTCGCAATTACTCACCGATGGCAGTGACGCGGAGTCGATCACGAGAGCTTTTGAAGACCCACAGAAGCCCTTTCTCAACCGGGCGACGGACGGCCTCTACACGCCGGGTTCAATCGTGAAGCCCTTCATCGCGCTCGCTGCGCTTGAGGAGGGCGTGATTGTGCCGGAAAAGGAGATTATCAGCACCGGTTCTATTTCAGTCCCCAATCCGTTTGACCCGGGGAAGCCGAGCGTCTTCAAGGACTGGAAGGCGCACGGGCCGGTTGACATGCGAAGAGCTCTGGCGGTTTCTTCCGATGTCTACTTCTACGTTGTCGGTGGCGGGTTTGAGGGGCAAAAGGGGCTCGGCATCGCAAATATCGAGAAGTACATGCGGCTGTTCGGTTTCGGCGAAGAGCCGCCGGGAGGCGATTTGTTCGGAAGCGCGGGAGTTATCCCGACACCCGCGTGGAAACGCGCGAATTTCGACGGCGATGCGTGGCGGCTCGGCAATACCTACCACACGGCAATCGGCCAGTACGGATTTCAGGTAACGCCCATTCAGGTTGTCCGCGCCGTTGCCGCAATCGCCAACGGCGGAAAGCTTCTTGAACCGCGAATCGTTCGGGAGCCGAAGGTTCCTCCCGCGTACAGCGTGCTGCCGATACAGACGAATTCGTTTGAGGTGGTGCGTGAGGGCATGCGTGATGCTGTTGAAGGAGGCGGCACGGCAAGCGGTCTCCTGCTTCCTGACATCCGCGTTGCGGGGAAAACGGGGACCGCCGAACTTGGTGTCTCAAAGAAGTTCGTGCATTCATGGGTTGCCGGTTTCTTCCCGTACGAGAAACCGGTCTATGCTTTCGCCGTCATCATGGAAAAGGGTCCAAGCGGCAACGCGATTGGCGCGACCTTCGTCGCTCGGCAACTTCTTCTGTGGATGAGCATCTACACGCCGGAATATTTGAAGTCAGCTGATTAGCTCTTTAGTGTTTTTTCCCGCTAGGAAGCTAGCAAGCTAGAAAGCTAAAAAGCTCTCCGTTAATGATGCATTGACTATCATGGAAGAAACCGCTACAATCTTGAGGCTTAACAACATCTAAACTTAACAACATCTAGAGCGAAACACATATGTCTGATACTCACGAATATCTCACCAAGGAGAAGTACAATGAATTGGTTAAAGAGTTGGAGCATCTTAAAACCGTCGGCCGCAAGGAAGTCGCTGAAAGTCTTGAATACGCCAAGTCGCTCGGCGATCTCTCCGAGAATGCGGAGTACCAGGAGGCTCGGGAGACGCAGGCAAACAGTGAGGACCGCATCAAGCGGCTTGAAACGATGTTGCAAGGGGCCGTCATCGTGAAGATGCATCACACAGAGGCTGTGGACATCGGTTCAACCGTTACCCTTGAGAAGGGGGACTCAAAAGAGAAAGCAACCTACAAAATCGTCGGCTCGGAGGAGGCTGACCTTGCGCACGGAAAACTCTCAATCAATGCCCCGCTCGGGCAGGCGCTACTCGGCAAGAAAAAAGGCGAGCATGTTACGGCAAAAACTCCCGGAGGCGTGGTCGCGTATACAGTGCTGCATATAGAGTAGAACCTGTCTCACTAAAAAGTCCGCTATTACGCCATGAAATCTTCTGCTGCAAAACGTTCATCGCTCGTCAACGATGCACGGCGTCGCTTCCTCACGCTTCGCGTTTTTCGCGACGAAGATTTCATGGCTCATGCACGCGTTTTTTAGTGAGACAGATTCTAATTAAGGAGCATCCGCGCGACTATAATAAAGTACTAATTCTACCAATGGGTACCAATCTACGAATACCTGCTCATCCGGACGTTCCGGTCCTATTCGTAGGTATTAGTAGATTGGTA
>CAYHPP010000019.1:0-1837 GCA_964358745.1 uncultured Candidatus Saccharibacteria bacterium
GAACTCGCGTCTCATGCTTGGGAAGCACGCATTCTACCACTAAACCATACCCGCACGTTTCCTTTGTCGTATTCGTCCGCCGCGGCGGATTCGCCCGCCTGCGCCGAAGCGGCTTCGGCGGGCAGGCATATTCGCATGTTCATCGAAACATATCAAAAAACTTTGAAAAAAACGACTGTTCTTCCGCCTGTGGCTCGGGCTCGCCCGCGCGGTCGGGAACCAGCACAACCATCCGCTCTCCCGGCTTCGCAACTTGAAATTGCTCGCGGATTTCTTCCTCAATGCCTTCCGGAGTCTTAAGGCGGGCGATGTCGGCGCGAAGGTGTTCCTCCCGAAGCTGAAGCCCCAGAAGTTCCGCCTCAACTCTGTCAAGGTTCCTTCTGCTTTCGCGCTCCTTGGCATAGAGGTTCCATGTGGCCTTGCCGACGAGCACGAGAAGCGCGAACACCAGGAGAAGTACTCCGGGCGAGTACAGAACCCTGCGAATCTTGCGTTTTCGCTCGAAATCTCTCATGGAGGATTAGGCTCTAGGAGGTTAGGCACTAGGTACTAGGTAAGAACAATGATAACATAATGCCACCTTAGTCATGGCATTCCTAGTGCCTAGTGCCTTGTTTCCTAGCGCCTAATGTTATGTTATTCGACAAAAAACACCGAAGGAAATTAAACATTATCTGGGGCATCCTCTGCGTCCTCATTATCGTGAGTATGATTATGCTCTACGTCCCAGCGCTCTACCAGTAAACCCAGCACCTTTTCGAGACCACAGGGTGTCAAATCCTGTGGTCGCGAGAGACAACCAATACCCTGCGCTCAAAAGGTGCTAGGCAGATTCGTGATTCTTATTCGCAGACATTCGCAAATTCGTTCATTCGTATATTCGCATTTTTGTCGTTCTTACGACTGAACCATCTTCACGAAGACCTCGTGCGGAATTCGCACCCGGCCGGTGCCCGCCTCCTTGAGGCGCTTTTTGCCTTCTTTTTGCTGTTGCCAGAGCTTCATTTTGCGGGTGCGGTCGCCTCCATAGAGATAACCCGTCACGTCTTTCGCCATGGCTCGCACCGTGCGTGACGAGATGATGCGCCCGAGCGCGCGCCCCTGCACCTTTGCGGCAAAAAGCTGGCGCGGTAAGATGCCATGGAGCTTCTCCACTGCGGTCTCCGCTTCCCTCTCCACTTTATCGCGCGAGACGATACGCGAAAACGCGGGCACCACCTCCTCGGCGACGAGGAGTTCAAGTTTTACCACATCGGCCGGTGCCAGCCCCGTAATCTGGTAAGAAAGGGAAGCGAAACCGGAAGACATGCTCTTCACTTCGTCAAAAAATCCCCGCATCAGCTCCCGAAGCGGCATATGAAGCGTGATGAGCGTGCGGTTGTCTCCGAAATCTTCCGTCACTTCCACCTTTGCTTCGTGGCTAAAGAAAAGAGGCATGAGTGAGCTCAGGTATTCGGGCGGCGTGATGATGCGCGCCTCAACCATTGGCTCAAAGACTTCCATAATCTCGTGGTAATCGGGGAATCGCGCGGCGGAATATACTGTTTCTCGCTTCCCGCGTTTGGTCACGACCTCGTAGGTGATGGACGGTGTCGTAACGACGAGCGAGAGTTTCCACTCGCGACGCAATCTCTCCGTAATGATCTCAAGATGAAGCATTCCCAAAAATCCGCACCGGAAGCCTCTGCCAAGGAGGCCGCCGGATTCTTCTTCATAGGTAAACGACGAATCGGAAAGGCGGAGACGGTCAATCGCCTGCCGGAGCGCGTCAAAGCCGTCTTGGCTTTCAGGAAAGATGGAAGCCGACGATGCTCTTCTCGATTCTCTTCTTCTGCAG
>CAYHPP010000019.1:1847-10354 GCA_964358745.1 uncultured Candidatus Saccharibacteria bacterium
ACACGACCGGTTTGGGACGAGTATAGCCGGGAAGCGGCGCCCCGTACCCTTTTGCCGAGAGAATCGTATCCCCTACGGAGGCAATGCCCGGCTCCTTCACGCCGGTCGTGATGTAACCGATCTCGCCCGCAGATAGAGCTGCGACGGGAGTGTCTTCCGGAGAAAACACGCCGGCTTCAATCGCGGAAAAATTCTGCTTGGAAGCCGCAAAGCAAAGCCGGTCTCCCCGCTTCGCGCTTCCGCCTATCACACGGAGATACACGATGACGCCGGCATGGTTTGAGTATTTAAAGTCAAAAACGAGCGCGCGAAAGTCCGCAGAAGATTCTTCGGGAGCGGGAATGCGCTCTACAACGGCGCGAAGCAGTTCAGGGACGCCTTCGCCGGTTTTTCCAGAGACCAAAAGCACATCGCTTTCAGGAAGACCGCAGAGCTTTGCGACTTCTCTTCTCGTCTCGGGAACGCGCGCAAGCGGCGAGTCAATCTTATTCACCGCCGGAACAATTGCGAGATTCGCCTCGCGAGCCATTGAAAGCACAGAGATGGTCTGCGCCTGCACGCCTTGCGTCGCGTCAACGAGCACAATGGCTCCCTCCACCGCCTTAAGTGCCCGCGAAACTTCGTAGGAAAAATCAATGTGCCCTGGAGTGTCAATAAGATTCAGCGTATAGCGGTTAGCGTTTAGCGTATAGTTCATTCTGACGGGAGTCATTTTGATAGTAATCCCGCGTTCTCGTTCAAGCTCCATAGAGTCCAGCACCTGGTCGCGCATTTTCCGCTTCTCAATCGTGCCAGTCAGCTCCAAAAGCCGGTCGGCAAGGGTAGACTTCCCGTGATCTATGTGCGCGATTACGCAGAAGTTTCTGATAGGTTCCAGATTCATCGGCTTATCCTAACAGAAACCGTCACAACAAAAAAGCGGCCTCACAAAGACCGCTTCACGGGGAAGAAACTGGCAAAGTCTTCCTTTCTTCGCTGCGGCGCAATCGGCAGCCAGAAACAGTAGAAATGACAACGGTTTATGTCTCGCCCGGAACAATGCTTGGTTTTGCACTGAAGATTGCGAAAAGGAGTCGCCACAACGACTCGGTCAATAGCGGCCACGGCCTGCGCGAATTCTTCGTCGCTCACTGCGTCCGGCCTCGCGGAAAAATACACCGCAAGCCACTGGTCGGCATGCACTTCACGCACATGCCCGTACAGCATCGGCCATCCCCCACCCAAACGTTGAACAAGGAAAGTTTCAAGTCCAGTTGCGTTCATAGTTCTCTCCGGTAAGGTTAACCGCTCTCACACAAAAAATCAAATTGAGCCAGCGCAGGCGGGCAAGCTAAAAGCTCGTATCGGTCGGGTCCGGCCCGATGAACTTCGCCTTCCATATTTTCTGATGCAGAGTGTTCCAAATCTCCCGAATTTCACGATTGCCGAGGAACTATCGGTAAATTCTATGGTCTCCGATATCAAGGAACACCGCCTCGGTTTGAGTCTTGTTTAAAAATTCAAACAAGATTCGATTGCGTCCATCTACAGAAAAACTCCACAACTTTTTCAGCCTGCCATGCAGGCGGTGCGTATCAAGTCGAACGTTGAAACGGAGCGCGCTTAAACAGCGCAACTCTTTCTTCCGCTAGTTCCTTGACGTGTGGGTCCAGATTCCGGAAGCTCCGCTTAAAGTGCGGATGATAGTAGGCATTCATAGACTGCGGAGTGTCTTCAGAAGTGGTAGCTTTCCGGCTCGCTTGAGCGCACGGGCGTCGCGAGACCAACGGAGAACATCCTTCTCACGAACAGCGCCCTCTGCCTTTTCTACAAGAGAAATAAACTGCTTTTTGGGGATAACTACGACTTCGCCCTCTCGCAGCATTTCTTTCGAAAGTTTTATCGTTAACGTATTCATGATTCACCATAATACCACACCCTACCGGGAAGAAAAAGGGCTCGTATTTTCGTAAGGCATTCGTCCTAGACCGGTCTCCCGACCATCCTCATCCGTTCGGGACGGGCTAAGGTCGGACATAGGTAGTTCGTATAGTCATTAAAATGTCGTTTCCGTCGGGTCCGGCCCGATGAACTTCGCCTTCCAGATTTTGTGATGGAAGGTCGCCCAGATTTCTCTAATCTCGAGATTGCCGAGAAGGTAGAGAATCCCCGCTCCCGCCAGAAGTCCTCCCAGCCCCGCAAAAAGACCCTGCAGAAAGATGCCGAGGGTCGTATGCAGGTCAAGGACATTGTCAAACACGTTGAGAAGCAAGTAGGAGACGAACCCCATGATGACGGAAGACGCAAAGCTCTGCCAGAAGGTGCGAGGTACCTCGGGCTCAAACTTCCGAAAGTCCCGCGTATAGAGCACCCAAAAGACAAGCGCGCCGACGATAGCGCCGACCGAATATGAAAGCGGCAGAACAAGCATTTCGGTGCCTTGAAGGTCGGACACGCGAAGGAGTGATTCCACGAAGTAGCGCACAACCGGTGCTTCGCCAAAAATCCTTGAAAAGAGCAAAGCGGAGCAGACGGTTATAAGCGCGCTTCCAAGCGCGATGAGAAGCGGCGTTTTACTTTTCCCCGCAGCGTAGTAGGCGCGCGTGAAAAGGAGCGAGATGCTCTGCGCCACGACCGACGCCGCAAAGAGCGCGAGCGCGGCCGCGGTAAGCCGTGTGTCGCTCCAGTCAAAGGCCCCGCTTCCGAGAACGGTCCGCACGATCTGCGCGCGGAGCACGACGAAGAGCACAAGCGCCGGAACGGACCAGAACAGAATGTGGCGCACGGCCGCCGAAAGGGTCACACCAAATGTCTTTGTGTCTCCCTTGTTCCAAAATCCGGCGAGCGTCGGGAAGGCCGCAAGCGAATAACTCACCCCGACGATTGAAAGCGGCACCGACTGAAGATTCCAGGAGAGATTGAACACGGCAATTGAACCGACGCCGAGAAGCGAGCCAAGCGTGGTGAGGACAAGCACCGTGATGTGCTGAAGCGAGAGCGCGAGCGTGCGCGGCAACGACACGAGAACCACATCCTTGATGAGTGACAGGTTTCGCGGCAGGAAAAAGCGAGGCATCATGCCGGTGCGGAAGATTACCGGTACCTGTATCGCAAGATGCAGGATTGCCCCAAGAACAACTCCCCAGGCGAGTCCGGCGAGTCCGAGAACCGGATAGAAAAAGAAAACGCCGATAATGATGCCGAGGTTGTAGAGAACGGGGCTTACCGCGTAAATGAAAAAGCGGCGTTCAAGCTGGGTGATGCTCGCGAGGAGGTTGGAGATGCCGAGGAATATCGGCTGAAGAAGCATAATGCGCATAAGGAGCGCTGTAGCGAGAGACATCTCCGCGGTAAAACCGGGAAAAAGGAGGCGGGTAAGCCCCGGCGCGGCCAGAAACGAGACGAAACTGACAAGCAGGATAAAGATGAAAAATGCGGAAAATACGGAATCCAGAAACACCCGCGCAGCCGCCTTTCCCTCTTCGCGTTTCCGTGAAAGGAAGGGAATGAGGACCGAGAGCGATACTACTGATGCGCTCAAAATGAAGATGAGGTCCGGTACGCGGAATGCGGCATAGTAGATATCAAGCGCCTCTCCCGCGCCGAAATTTGACGCGAGCAGCCGGTCGCGAAAGAATCCGAGTACCTGAGAGAGAATCGCGAAGAAACCCAAAAGATAAGCGGCCTCATGGAGTCCGCTTATCTCCCGCTCAATAAGTTGGAACAATCTCTTGACCATGAACCCGACTATTCCTCGAGGGAGGAGGCCGATTCATCCACCGGAAGCTTCGGCCGTTTCTCGGGGGCCGCATCAACCGGAGGAGCGGCGTCCGAGAACGGATCGCGCCCGGCCATAAGGTTTCGCAAAATGAGGTCAACTTCCTTGTTGTCAGGATTGGTTTCTTTCAGGTCCGTAAACTGTTTAACGGCGTCGGCTCCGCGCTTTAACTTCTCGTATGAAAGACCGAGGAAGTACTTTGCGTTCGCGTAGTCGGGATTAAGCGCTACCGCCCGCTCCAAAGCAGTCGCCGCGTCCGCGTAGGCCCGGTCGTTGAAGAGAAGGAGGCCGAGCTGGAAGAAGACGGCTGGATCATCCGGCGCGATGTCGGAGGCGGCCCGCGCCGAGGAAATGGCGGCTTTAATGTTGCCTTCAGCGGCCTCAATTTGCGAGAGGAAGAAGATGGCCTCGGTGTAATTTCCCTTCTCCCGCAGCGCAAGCGCTATATGCTCCCGCGCCTTACCGTTGTCGCCTTTTGCCGCCTCAAGACGAGCTAGAGTGAGATGAATGGCGGGACTGTGAGGATTCAGCGTCAAGGCCTCTTCGTAAGCTGTCCGCGCGGCTTCATAGGCCCCTTCAATTCGGAGCGGCACGACGGCTTCATAGACGCGTCCGAGGGCCATTCCGTTCTCGTAGTTCCCGGGGTTAAGCGCGACCGCCTGCCTCGCGTTCCCGAGGGCAGTGCTAAGGAGGTTGCGAAATTCTGTCCGCACCGCTTCAGCGGATGTCGCGCCCGGGTCGCGGCGAAGCAACGCTCCCATGCGCATGAGCGTAAGCTCGGTGAGGAAACGGTAATAGAGGTCGGTTTGGCTTATAGCCGCCGCGCGGGAAATGAGCGTTTCAGCCTTATCAATACTCCCTTCGGTGTTGAATGAAATCACGCCGCGCTGGAACAAGACAGAAGCGGCATACTTCCTCACAATCGCATAGCCAAGCACGACTCCGCCGATAAGAAGCAGAATAAGGACGAGCACGGAGACGAAACCGGCGCGCGGGTCGCTTGCGAAGGAAATAGTCTTGACCGGCGCCATGCGGGAAATGGTGAGCGAAGCGATAAAGAGCCCCGTGAACAGGAAGGCGAGGGAAAAGATGGTAAGGGACGGAATATAGAACACGACGAAAATCCAGAGAAAGAGCGACACCAAAAACGACGATACGGCGAGGTAACGGGACAACGCGTCTCCGAAGTTGGCGACAATCGCTTTGAAACCCGCATAGAGAAAGGCGAGAAAGAACCCGACCCACGCCAATACACCAAGAATGCCGGTCGTCGCGAGGAAAGTTGGTATGAGGCCAACCCCGTAGTTGAAATCCACGTTCCAGAAAGCGGTGCTGTTGATGCCTTCGGGTTTATACTTGAGCCACTCCGAGGCGAACCGGTTTGGTCCCGCGCCAAAAAGCGGGTCCTTGGTGAGCGTCTCCCGTGCGATATGAAGCGTCGCCTCCCATGACGGACGCACTTCAAGCTGGGAGATGCCGAATATCGTCCCGACTTCCCGCCCGATGGCGCCCCCCGCTATGATAAAGACCACGGAAATAAGCAAGACAACGAGTGAAGGAATCGGGATGCGGCGAAACGGCCGCTTGCCCTCCTCGGAGACGGACGGCGCATTCTCCCCTCCTCTTGCTCCGAACGCGCGTGATGGATTGAAGGAAAGAATATATACCAGAAAGATAAGGGAGAAGACGCCGAGTACGAACCAGATCATTGAGAAATTCACGATGGCGAGAAAACCGAGCGAAAGCGCGAGAGAAACATAGATGAGCGTCTTGAACAGCTTGCCAAGCGACAGAAATTCCACCGTTATGAGCGAAAGCAGGGCGGAAGCGCCAAAAAATATGCCGAGGTCATTCCATTTCCCGATGGTGTTTGAAACCGCGTCGGGAAAGATGCCGAGCGAAAGGAAGTCCGGACCGAGGAAGAGCCGCAGGGTATGGAAGATGGTAATAAAGAGAAATGAAGCGAGAAACGCAAGGTAGCTCGCAAAGACCTGCTCATTGGTCCGGAACATGACGGGAATGAGAAAAGCAATCAAGAACAGTATCAGAATATTGAGCGCGGTGCCGACTTCAAACCCCTGCCCAAAAATAGACAGACCGATTGACTGAGAAAACAGGCCCGAGAACACGAAAACGCCGACAACGGCGGCAAGCGCGATGAGCATTGAAGAACCCGGCAGGGTAAACCGGCCGTCCTTTAGGCGCGCCGCGACCCACACGCAAAACGCGGCGATGGCGAGTATTGAAAGGAGAAGCGCTTTGCTGAATTGTACAGGGAATGAAAGCGCCGGCACGAAAAAGAGCGGCAAGAGGAAAATGAGTGCAAACATGCACCACGAAGCGATACGCTCCATACCTTGCTTCCTCGTGATTTCCCCCTCCGAGACGCTCATATCAAAATTTGGTTCTGTCATAAATAGTACATATGATTAGGCATTCGTGTATGTTGCCATACTGCGTATGCGCCAAAATACGCGTAAACGGCGTATTTTCCTAATGTCCGTAATTATATCTATATACAGCAATCGCGCAATTGTGTACAACATAAGTCATAGACGCAACAAAGCCCCGTTTCCGGGGCTTTGTCATTTTCCGATTTATACCTGTAAGCCGAATTCTGTATCCAGCGCCATGTTTTGAAATGGCGCCGGACGATAACCATTTATCTAGCCCCAAAATTGCTCTTGGGGTCAAGCGGCACTGCCTCGCGCAAAGCGCAAGGCCACGGCCTTGCACTGAAGTAAGAATTTAGCCGTTTCACCTCTTCCATTTCTGAAAGAGCTCACCCCTTTCGGGGTGCCGCGCCTCTTTCGTCGCGCGGCGTCTCTGTTCGCATCTCTGCCTCGCGCAAAGCACTAGGAAAACAAACACTCCAAAGCACAGTATCCAGAAATCCAAACAAACGACTTTCTGAAGTCGTTCCCGCGAAAGCGGGAATCCAGTCTTTTCTGGTTCCCCGCCTGCGCGGGGATGACAGAAGACTGTCATTTGTCTGGGATTTGGGTTCTTGTGTTTTGTGTCTTGAATTCCTTGTGCTTTGCACAAGGCGACGGGTGTTACCCGCTACCGTTCTCTCCGATATGTATCGGAGCAGTGTTCGGACTTTCCTCTAGGCCCTCTTTCGAAGACCCAGCGGTTATCCGGTATAAACCGAAGCATATTCTACCTTAAGAAAGAGAAACTGGCAATGCGGTTACGGCCGTTGAAGCGCAAGAACCGCGCCTACCGCGACTCCGCTCTTTCGTGCGGCCCCGGCATTCATCTCCAGCACATACAAAGCCCTCGCCTGTGGATAAAACGCTTCCGGGTAGCTCTCCGGCGCGGCGTTCGCTTTCACATCAACGACCACGAGGCAAAGATAGCCCTTCGCATCCCCTGGCCCACACTTCGCGTCGGTTGTGGCGGGGGCGAGCCAAACGATGTCAATGGGAAACCGCATGCCTCTCATCCAAATGCCGTGAAAATCAGCCTGCGAAAACACGAAAAGCATCCCTGCGTCTTGGGCAAGAGATTCTCTGCCTCCGAGGCCAAGCGCCCACTCACTATCGGTCAGGGCAAGCTCAACAGAAATGGCGGCACCATCTATGAAGAGCGTAGAACTATTCTTGGAAATGCCGCGGAAAACCGCATCCACCGCTGTCGGGGCCGGAGGAGCTTCAGCATCTCTCTGTATTCCAAAAAGAATAACGAGAACTAAAAGGAAACCGCCGCCTATGAGTAGGGTGCGCCGCATGAGTTCATTATATCCATAACGCCGCAATCGGCTAGGTAGTATCAAGGTCGGACCTTGATATTCCGAAATGCAAACCGCCCCGATTTGCAAGCTTGCGAATCGGGGCGGTTTCTTTCTTGTCCTTTCTTCTTTCCTAAACGCTAAACGCTTCTTATATGTCTGCCGGCGTTTCTTCCGAGGATGAGTTACTGGTTGGTCCGGTCTGTTCTGTCTGTTCAGCTGGTTCGCTTGACTTGGTTTGTTCAGCTTGGTTGGTTTGCTCTGTGTTTCCCTCCGCGTCATTCGGCGTTCCGTCTGTATTGGTATTTGATTCTTGTTGTGAGTTGTCTGCCTCGTTGGAATCTGAATGATTTTCTTCGGGGTCGGTTACCGGTTGTTGGTCGTTGGTCGTGGGTTGCGGGTTCCCCACTATGACCGTCCTTGTGGAAGTCGCGGTGTTGCCGTCGGTGTCGGTCGCAACATAGTCAATCAAGTGAGTGGTCGTGGTGGAGGTGTCTATTGAAATGTTGCTCGGGTCGCCGACGAGGGAGCCGTTTACAAACGCGTGGATGCCGAGATTCTGATCTTTGTCGTCGGTGACGATTGCGCCGAGGTCAACATAGGTTGCGCCAACTTCCACTTCGGCGGGGTTGTTGCCGTTGAGCGTAATGACTGGCGCCGAGCTTGTTGTCGGAGACGAATGTGCGGATGTCAGACATCCGTCAGCCCCTGCGGATGTCTGACATCCGCAGGGGCCCTTTTCTTTGGCCCATTCGCCATTCTCTATAGTAACGCAGTATTGCTCGCCAGTCGCTCTGTCCTTTATCTCCATACCCTCTTCAATCTTAATGTTCTTAAACACTCCAAGCGTCGCGGTAATTTTCTCCCCCACCCACTCGCGTACCGCAGAAGAAAGAGCCGAGGCGCCGGTGGCGAGGTTGTCGGCGACTCGAGCAGAGAGGTCGGAAAGTGACGCGGCGGTCGTGGAAGCGAGCGCGATGACTTTTAGGTCAAGGTCTTGGACGGCCTTGACGACAA
>CAYHPP010000020.1:0-9620 GCA_964358745.1 uncultured Candidatus Saccharibacteria bacterium
CGCCGCCATGAGCTGCCCCGTTTTCGGCGTTACCTTCGCGGTCTTGATGCCGGACCCGCCGCGCTTCTGGACTTTGTACTCTTTGAGCGGCGTTTTCTTGCCATAGCCCTTTTCCATGATAACGAGAAGTTCTGGCCCGCCCGAATGACCGGAGGCATCCGGTCGGGCGGGCTTGTCCGCTTTCTTGGATATGATACCTGTGCCGACGATGGCGTCGCCTTTCTTGAGGCGCATAACGCGGACTCCCGCGGCTCCCCGCCCCATTTCACGAACATCGCTTTCCCTGAAGCGGATGGCCTGGCCCTTTGCGGTAACGAGTACGGCCTCATCGCCTTTCTCCACGAATGAAGCGGACACGAGCTCATCGCCCGCGCGAAGCTTAATCGCGATAAGGCCGCTCTGGCGCACATCATGGAAATTTGCCGCCGCCGTCTTTTTGCCGACGCCAGCTTTTGTCACCATAAGAAGAGAAAGCGCCGCCGACTTCACCTCTTTCGGCATGGGAAGAATTGAGGTAACCTTTTCATCGGCCGCAAGAGAGAGGAAGTTCATGACGGATTTGCCCTTGGTCGCGCGCCGCCCTTCGGGAATCCCGTACATCTTCATCTGATACGCTTTGCCTTTGTCGGTGAAGAAAAGAAAATCGCTGTGCGTCGTCCCCTTGACGAGATGCGTAACGAAGTCCTCGTCCTTGGTGTCCAAGTCCACGACTCCGATGCCGCCGCGGCGCTGTTTGCGGTATTCCTCGGGGTCGGTGCGCTTGATGTAACCGCCTTTGGTGAGAACGAGTACCGCGTCCTCGTCTGGGATGAGGTCCTCCTCGGAAAACGCCTTGGCTCCGTGCTTCACGACTCTCGTGCGGCGCTCGTCTCCGTATTTCTCCGCTATCGCAAGGAGTTCCTTCTTAATGATGGAGACGATTCTCCTCGGGCTCGCCAAAATGGACTGGAGCTCCGCGATGAGCGCCTGCACGGCATGAAGCTCATCCTCCACCTTTTTTCGCTCAAGTCCGGCGAGCTTCTGGAGGCGCATATCAAGAATCGCCTGCGCCTGCAATTCCGAGAACTTGAACATTTTCATGAGAACGGCTCGCGCCTCGTCCACGTCCTTGGATTTCTTGATGAGCTTGATAATTTCGTCAATGTGGTCAAGTGCCTTCTTGAGGCCGAGCAGCAGGTGCTCGCGCTCCTTAGAGCGGGCGAGGTCAAAGGCGCTCCGGCGCTTCACGACTTCTTTGCGGTACGCGATGAATTCCTCCAAAACCGCGCGCAGGGAAAGCGTCTGCGGCACGCCGCCGACGAGCGCCACGGTGTTGAAATGAAAGGTTTCTTCAAGTTGAGTGTGCTTGTAGAGGAAGTTCAGCACTTTCTCGGGGAAACTTCCCTGCTTTAGGTCAATCACGACGCGCACATCGCTTGTGGATTCGTCGCGGAGCCCCTTGATGCCTTCAATCTTTCTTTCGCGGACGAGGTCGGCAATCTGGATAATAAGCTCCGCCTTGTTCACACGGTACGGAATGGAGGAAATGATAATCTGCGGCCCCCCCTTTCCGCCTGACGGTTCAATAATTTCGGCAACGCCGCGGGTCACGACGCCTCCCTTCCCCGTCGCGTATGCGTGCTCCAGGTCCTTCCACCCGAACACGACGCCGCCCGTCGGGAAATCGGGGCCCTGAATGAACTTCAGGAGGTCATCGGTCGTCGCATCCTCATTTTCCATGAGGTGCACGGCGGCGGAAATGACCTCGCCTAAGTTATGCGGCGGAATGTTCGTTGCCATGCCGACCGCGATGCCGAGAGTTCCGTTTAGGAGCAGATTGGGCACGGCAGCGGGAAGCACGGTCGGTTCTTTGCGCGTGCCGTCAAAATTGGGGCGGAAGTCAACCGTGTCCTTCTCAATGTCGCCAAGCAGCTCCCCGGCGAGGCGCGACATCTTCGCTTCGGTGTAGCGGTACGCGGCCGGAGGGTCCCCGTCGAGCGAGTTGTGGACGAACACGCCCGCCGCAAGCGCAAAATTGTGAGTGTCTTCAACAGTAAGATCATAGACGTCCTCTCGCTCGATAAGAAAATCAACGCTATTCACTGTATGGTTCGCGATCAAGGACACTCGGACTGTATCGAGATTCCCGTCATAGTATTTGTGCAGGCCGGTTTCGAAGCGAGTTGCGGCTCCATACGGATATACTTTTCTGCGGACCTCTTCGTATGTATCTGCATTGAGCTCTTTTTCCGACCTTAACGCCTGACGGCAAACCGCATCGAATTTAAATTTCCCTGTCCGATTGGTTGTATGGTTTTTGTTACCGCGAATGATCCGTTCACGCATGATGGCTTGATAGTCGGGATTCTGCCACAATCGCTTAAGCATCTTGGTGGTGCGCTCCCCAAATTCCAGGCCTCTTTCAGGATGTGCGGCGGAAAACTGTTTATTTACATCGCTCAAGAACTGTCTCATTTTCTCCCGATAGGCAGGGTCCTTCCAATTCTCTCGATTTTGGAGGCTTACTCGTTTTCCCATACGCTCTCGAGATTCCTTTTTATCCCAGAATGCGCGACGACCATCTGCAAGCCTTTTCACATATTCTTGATCATTCTGATGGCGTTCTTTTGTAAGCGCCGAATGGAGACGCCAATGCTCAAGCCAATGCATCCGAAGAATGTTCTCGGGGCTGTTGTTTAATTTGTTAAAGTCACGGTGGTGACGAACTTTCCCGGCAGAGCGCTCATAAACGGCACTGTTGATGTTACACTCATCAGCAAGGTGGTGCGTAAACACCCATTCATTGCGATTGGGGTTAAGTACCATCTCGTATGCTTCCATGTCCGCAAGCGGCGCATCTCCCTTTTTCGAGAGGCGAGTGTACAAGGGCATTAGGGATTCACCAGATTTCAAATACTGCGCCTCTTTATATGTACCATCCTTAAGAAGATACCGGTGATCCGGCGTTGAACGGATTTTCTCGCCGTTGTCAAGAATGACTTGGACAAGCTCGGCATTTCTGCGGGTAACGCGCGGATGCAAAATGCGGCTGATTTTGATGAGCCCCTTTTTATCAACAGTAAACGTGTAGTTGCGTTTCCCCAGCTTCTCCTCCTCTACAAGATCCCCAAATGATAGACTGCGTCCATCAGCAAGCCGGACTTTGGTATCCTTCGTAAAACAGCCCATATTCCCCTGCCCGATGACGAGCGGGTAGCGGAACGAAAAGACCTGCGCCATTTTTACCATCGCGTCATAGACGGAGATATCGCCGTGCGGATGGTATTTGCCGAGTACATCTCCGACAACCGTCGCGGATTTTCGGGTTTTCGCGGAAGCGGTGAGCCCCATTTCGTGCATGGAAAAGAGAATCCGGCGATGCACCGGCTTCAAGCCGTCCCGAACGTCGGGAAGCGCGCGCGCGGTAATAACCGACATCGCGTAGTCAAGATACGACTCCTTCATTTCCGCGGTGATGCTTCGCGGAATCACTCCTTTTGCGGCGAGCGTTTTTGGTTCGGCATGAGGCATACAAAAAACGGAACCTAGCTCTTACTTAGGTAACTACATTATAGCATGCGGGCGAGATAGAACAACCAGCGCCAAGTTAAACTCTAAACTCTAATATCTAAATTCTAAATAAATTCAAAATCCAAAATTCAAAATCACAAACTATCTGATTTTGAGTTTGGTGCTTGGAATTTCGTGCTTGTTTAGAGTTTAGGATTTAGTGCTTGGGATTTAGAATTCTGTCTTGGGATTTCTAGCCGCTACTCCGAATCGGGGGTGTCGGAGGCCGTATTTTCAACGGTTCCCGTGCCTGCGGAGAACCCTGAAAAAGCCCCTGCCGCCGTCTGCAGGGTCTCCGCCGTATCGGCAAAGAAATCTCCGAAACTGTCGGTCAAGGCCTTGAGAGGACCCATTTCTTCCTCGTCAAGCGCCGTCCCTGAAACCGGCTCTGCCAAGGAGCTTCCAAGCGAGACGAGCCACAAGAGCGCGATGATGCCGGTAAGAATCGCGGACACTCCGACCGCGATCTTTTGCCGGACATGTTCGGGCTTTCGCTGAAGTTTTGAAATGAAAGTAAGCATTTTCCTAAATGGCTCTAATTGCCCTAGTTGCTCCAACAAGTTAAGAAACACCCTACGGAAAATCCTAAATCCGAAATCCTAAGCTCTAAACTGATATTTCTTAATGTCATCCCCGTGAAAACGGGGAACCAGAAAGACTGGTTTCCCGCCTGCGCGGGAACGACAGCAAAGCCGCCGGTTTAGATTTTAGATATTAGAATTTAGAATTTTGAAGACCTCCCAACTTCACGAACCAAATTGAAACAAAGGGAATACTAACAAACGCTGATTATGAGTTCGCTTGTAGGACTACCACCTCCCCTTCCTTCCCCTCAAGGTCTTTCTTCTTGAGCGTCAATTTGTCCAGCGGCTTTCCTCCGGCGCCCAGATTTTCCTCCCCCGCTTCCTTCAGGAATTGTTTAAGCGCGTTCTTGTCACCGAGAGCAGCATGATGAATCGGGATGATAAGGCGGGGCTCCAGGGCTACGGCAAGCTTGTTCGCCGCCGAAGGCGTAAGCACACCCTCTCCACCGATGGGGATAAACAGGACATCCACTTCACCAAGCTCCTCTGTAAGCGCCGCGGGCAGCTCGGCGGACGAAAGCGCCCCGAGAAAACAGAGCTTCATGCCTTCAAGAGAGACGGTATAGACCGTGTTACTTTGAGCGCTCTTCGCCCCCCCGGAAGACAACCCATACTTGGAGTCTGTCGCAAAGCCGCGTATGACCACTTCTTTTATTTCATATTCTCCCGGTCCGGAAATAACGAACGGCTTCCGGTCGCCGTGGGTCACCGTTTCAACTCCGTTCATGTCGGAATGATTGAGGGAAATGAGCGCAATGTCCGCGCCAAAGCGGGTGGGTTTCAGCTTTGACTCGCGCGAAGGCGGGTTAAAAGCGAGCACGGTGTCGCCAAACTGCACTCTCATGAATTCCCCGCCGAGGTAGGTGATGATCATGGAGAAGAAGGTAGTTAGTAGATAGTAGGTAGTAACAAGACAAAGAAAGTATAAGACAGAAGTTGGAAAAATCAAAACTGCACCCGGCGGGGTGTTGTTTCTGTCCGTACCAACACGTAGATAGATATGTTGTACCTATTTTCTCGACGCGCTTGTAAGCAGGGACTAACCAGCTACAAAGCTAAACAGCTCGTAAGCTAATTTAGCGATACCGCACCGAGACTTTCTTGCCCTGTTTCTTGCGGTGCTTCTTGCGGGCGTGTTTTTTCCTTTTGTTCACTCGCGTGTGACTAGACGAATAGACATTGTGTAAGAGTATACACTATACGATGGAAATAACAAAAAAAGGCGCCGCACTGTGCTGCGGCGCCTCACGAAAGACAAGGTGGCAGGTTAGTTCCCAGGAAGTTCGGCGGCGCGGTTCACTCGCCGCCGGCGCTCCTGCTCCTTTTGCTGAAACCGATGGGCGATGAGACTCATTACTGGCGGGGGGGCCTCCGGTTGGTATTTGCAGCGAGGACACTTGATGCCGTTGAATGGCCGTTTTTGGCAGAGTGGGCAGACACCATTGTTTATCATTTGCTTTACGGGGGTTGAGGTTTCAAGTCCGAACGGTTTGACGAACTGGCCAGAAATGTACATCAGAAACGCAGGAAGCGCAACGGCGTCAAAAATGCCGCAAACTTCATGCTCGCGTTTTGCGCATTTAGCAAAATTACCACGGACCGCCCGCCTGCGTGCTCCGCGCGGGCAGGTGGTAATTTTGCTAAATCAAAGAAGCGCGCAAATTACCGCTTCTCTTCCGCAAGCGCCGGCGGCGCCGGGGAATCCGTCACCACAAAAGTAATCCGACCCACAATCTGGCCGCGAATCGTTTCTACGTCAACGCGCCATTTCCCGGGGAAGATGACATCCTTCCGGGAATAACCGCGATATCCCTCATCGCGCCCGCCGGAAATGGGGAACCCAACGACCGATGAGGACACCCATTTGTCAAGCTTCTCGTTAAAGTATGACCATCGGTGCAGTACTTCGGTTGAAAGCCTCGTTGGCGCGAACACTGAGCTGAAGACATACACCGGCTCGTTCTCCGTCCGATGGAAGGTGAGATTTGTTTTCCGGCCAAGCGCGTACCACGGAGCCTTTTCAAACGAAAGCTCGTAGGAGCCGCTTCTCGCGCGCTCCACGCGGTGATACACGCCGATTTCCTTAAGGGAGAGCGGTATCGGCGGGATCATGTTGTTGAAATAGAGGAAGTTGAAGGCGACAAAAATGCTCCCGACGACCGTCCAGAGCGCAGGGCGGCGGCGGCGCCATTCCCCTTCCGCGACAAGCGACAGGACTTTGATTGAAAGCCAGAACAGGACAAGCGCCGTCGCGCCGCTCGCAAGGAAGATGAGATCTCCCATTCGGCCCGTGAGGACAGGAACGACGAGCGCCGTGTAAGAAAACAGCGTCACGAAAAACACGCTCATTCTGAAAATGAACTGTTGGTAGCGCCGCCGAAGGAATTCATTGCAGAGAAACAGTCCCGCGAGAAAGAGGAGGAACGGCGCGCTTGAAAGCACTGGGCCGCTTCGCGAGTAAAAAATGAGAAAACCGCTCATGAGACCTCCAAACGCGAACGGGAGAAGGAACCGCGCGAAATCAACGCTCTTCCGGAGTAGCGGATTCGCGAAATTCCGAGCGCTGTCTGCGTTTAAGAGCGCAATGCAGACGAATGCGATAAGGAGATAGGAAAGTAAGACGATGTTGTCAAGCAGGCGGTCAATGCGCGTCAGCGTGAGGCTGTCCCAAAGAAATCCGAACACGAACGCAAGCGCCGAGAGTTTTCGCCCGTGCCGTTCAAAAAGCGTTTTTGCCCGCTGGAGCATTTGTTCCAGTATACCCCCACGCCAACTTGCAACAAAGTTGGATTGTAATAGGTTTTGAAACCAGTTCTAGTCTTCCGAATCCTCGGATTCGCGGCCGTTCTGCCGTTCCCTTCTCTCTTCCACCTTTTCTTTCAGCTCTTTTTTCTTCTCCGCCCGTATCTTCCGCACTTCCTGAAGCACGGCCCTTGTTTCAATAATCGCATGCTCTGAGTCCTCAAGGTCGGACAGGGCGCTTCCATCTCCGTCGTCTCCCCGCTCGCGAGCTTCGCGCGCTTTGCGAATTCTTCCGCGAGTTTCCTCAACGACCTTTTGAGTCTCTTCCAATACATCCCGCCTGATTGCTTCCGCCCTGCCGCGAAGTTCCTCCCGTTCTTTTCGCTCTTTCTCTATCGCTTCCGACGCTTGCTCTATTGTTTCCTCCGCATCATTGAATCTTTCCAGCACCTCTCTCTCATCCGCATCCCCCGACTCGCGCGCCGGCTGTGTTCCCCGCTCCTTTTTTTCTTTCTCCCGCTCCGTTTCCCGCTCCCGGTTCTTCAAAAGCTCCGCATCAAGCGTTCTCTCCACGCGCCGAATGGTCTCTCTTTCCCGCTCTTCCGAGCGCTCCCGAATCTTATCCAAAATCGTCGCGTGAGCCTTAATTTTTGATTCGTACTCAACTTCAACGCTCTCCCTTGTCTCCGGCTCGGTTGACGTTGAGATGTCGGCAACAACCAAACGGAACGCTTCCTTGTGTTCCCGTATCTTTCCCTCTAACTCCCTGGACGCCTCTTCGTCAAGCTTCCCCTCCAAGGCAAGCGCCGCGGCCTCCCGAAGCCGCCGCGCGGTCTTCTCGCCCTCCCACCTCGCTCTCTCTTCAGCGGCACTGTAGAGCCGGTCGAGCGCGGGTTCGTTCACCTTCATCTTGATTGGGTACAGAAGATCCCCCGGCACCGAGTCCTCCGCCGCGAGAACAACCGTGCCGCCGCCGGTCAAAAACAGGACGGTTACGGCGGACAGTGCGTAGAGCGCTTTGTGCCGCGCGTGCAGCATAAACGCAAAGAAGTTCCGGACACGCCCGCGCGATTCGCCGTGAAGGATGGAGCGCAGCATACGCGACCTCTCTTCCCGCAAGAGACGCAGATTTCGTATGTCGGCAATGCCTTTGTTAAAATCGCTATCGTTCATGGTCTTTGTGACTGTACGCTACTTCGTATCACTCTCCCCTAGCATCTCCCGAAGCGCCGCCATTCCTCGCGTGAGTCTCACCGACACAAGATTTGCCGTAATGTTGAGGACCTCCGCTATTTCCCGCGGCTCCAAATCTTCAACATAGCGAAGATGGAGCACCTCCCTAAAGTCGTCATCGAGCTCCCCAAATACCCGTAGTATGAGCTGCGCTTCGGCGGAGAGTTCTATGGCGCGGTAGCTCCGCTCGTCGGCCGGTTCCTTCGCCTCACCCTCGTCCTCAAGCATCGTTTCAAGGGAGACGGGCTTTTTCTTCCGGTACCAATCAATGATGAGATTGCGGGCGATTCTCATGAGCCACGCCTTCGGATATTCAATCACAACGCCACTTTGCATCGTCTGGAACAATCGGGTAAACGCTTCCTGGGTCAAATCTCTCGCCGTTTCGCGGTCGGAAACCTTCACGATGCAAAACCGAAAGACCATGTCGGCCTCGCTTTGGTATGTCTCTTCAAATCGTTTCACTATGTCGGAATTCATGGTGGGAAGACGGATTCGCGAGTTAACTCTTACAGACTAGCACGAAGAAGGATGTGCTGCCTTCGCACATACAATCGCTTGACGGCGGGGGCGATTCCGCGTTTAATCTGTATGGAAAAACCGAACAACAGATTCGTTTCAATTATGAATACACCGACAAGTCGGAGTATGCGGCTCGTGCCGTCGGCAGTCTTCGCTGCTACAGCGCTCTTTGTTTTTGGATTTCAGATTGCAGACATTCGCAGCTTAGTGAGACAGTATCGGTCGCTCTCAAGGGAAAATCGCATACGGTGCAAGCTGACCACCAATGAGGTTTCAGACATCTTCCGGCCGGTACTCATTTACTCGCACCGCGGCGTGCATGAGACCGCCACATTAGCCGGCGTCGGAACGGTCTTCCGAGACGGCGAAGGAATGAGGGCGGTCACCGCCCTTCATATCCTTGGCGCTCATGCGACCGACGCCGCCGAGAAGAAGACTTTCATTATGCGGCAGCTCCGACCGCTTGAGGGCATGTTGGAATCTTCTCCGGTGCACAGCATCTCCAAGATGCTTCCGCTGCCAACGCTCTCCAGTCGTTCCACGGCCGCCGAGGCTGACCTCGCTCTCTGTGAAGTCGGACGCACGGCGGAACCTCTCACGTTTCCAGATGAGGACCTGGGGAAGGTCTCGGGGGGAGACGCGACGATTCTGCCGCTGTCTCCTTGGCGACAGTTCTTTGTGACTTCGCTTATAAGCGGAGAACGAGTACCGGTGGTCGGGACGGTCCACAGAACCGAAAACAAAAACGACATGGTATCTCATACCGTACGAAAGCAGAGTCGGCGATAGCGGCACCGGATTTGTTGACGACAGGAAGCGTCTCTTTGTTTTGGTCTTCGCGGTGAGGAAGAAAACGGCTGCGGCCGAGCCTTTCCCTTTTGGGCTTCCGCCCCGCGTACAGCTCTCCGTCCTCTCTGGACCGATTCTGGTCGGTCAATAAAAAGCGTTTTACGCAACATGAAAAGTGATGTCCGCTTCGGGCATCACTTT
>CAYHPP010000021.1:0-9541 GCA_964358745.1 uncultured Candidatus Saccharibacteria bacterium
CGGCGTATACTTCCGTTTCTTTGCCTCGACCCCACTTTACCATGAACGGACCTTTTGAAAATGACGGTAAAAGAGCTTCGAGTTTCTTGAGGTCGGTATGGTGTCTATGCATAGTGAACCTTTCTGTCTAGATTTTACCACCACTACTTGGCAGTGTATAATGCGGGGGCTTATTATGTGAACATGCGTGACTATGTATTGTACATGTGGATAGGGCTCGGACTCTTTATTGTGCCGTTTTTGGGCATTCCCGGAAGCTGGAAAGAAACCCTCATTGCGCTTGCGGCGCTCTTTGTCGTCGTCTATTCATTTATGAAGCATCGGCACATTCGCCGTGCAATCGGTTCGGGGTCCGGCTCACGAAGCAGTCTAAACACAGGAGACCGTCATTCCGAAGAACAAACTTCTGTTTCTCGGCAAGACGCCGGCACATCATGATTTCGCTGGAGCGTCGTCAGAGGCGGGAATACGTCGGTTATTTCAGGAAGAAGCCATTCTTTGTGACGCTCATTGCACTCTTGGCGGCCAGCCTGTACTTCGGGTTGCCGTTTTTCTTCAAGACGAGCTACGAAGCGCCGCTTCCCGCTTCTCTCGCGGGCGCCATCGCGGAAGTGAGCGCGGAACCTCCCGCGACTCACCTCACGACTCCCAAGCCGCAAAAGGGCGTCTACATAACAAGCTGCGTTGTCGGCACGCCTTCGTTTCGCCGCGAAGTTGTGAAGCTTGTGGAAGAAACGGAGCTCAATAGCATCATCATTGACATCAAAGATTACACCGGCACCCTCTCGTTCCCTCCGAAGTCCGAAGCGCTGAAGCCGTTTGAGTCCGCGAAGTGTGCGGCGCCCGATATGCGAGAGTTTATCAAGGAGCTTCACGACAAGGGCATCTACGTCATCGGCCGCATCACGGTCTTTCAGGACCCTGTTCTCGCCGCGCGCCGGCCCGATCTCGCCGTGAAGAAAAAAAGCGACGGAAGCACGTGGAAAGATTATAAGGGCATCAGCTTCACCGATCCGGGATCCAAGGAAGTCTGGGAGCATATTCTTGCCATTTCCAGAGAATCATACGATATTGGTTTTGACGAGCTGAACTTTGACTATGTGCGATTTCCCTCGGACGGGCCGATGGGTGATATCGCGTTCATCTGGAGCGGGAACCGTGATAAGTCTGATGTGTTGGAAGAGTTCTTCAGATATCTTTCGGCGGAACTCAAACCGCTCGGCGTGGTTACGTCAGTGGATGTGTTTGGCATGACGACGACGAATACTGATGACTTAAACATTGGGCAGGTGCTTGAAAAAGTCGCTCCATATTTTGACTTTGTTTCGCCGATGGTCTACCCATCGCACTACCCGCCGCGCTTTAACGGCTGGGCAAACCCCAACGCCAATCCCTACGATGTCGTTAAGTTTTCCATGGAGAGCGCGGTCAAGCGCTTTCTCGCCACATCAACTCCCGTAGCGCTTTCCGGTGTGGCGCCGCTGGCATCAACAACGCCGCCTGTCTGTGCCACGGAGCAATGCGCGGCAGGCAGGCCGTTCTACCCGAAAAAGGCGTGGCACATTGAGAAACTGCGCCCATGGCTACAGGATTTTGATTACGGCGGCAATTACGATATTGCTGAAGTTAGGGCGCAGATTACGGCGGTCTATGACGCGGGGCTCACTTCGTGGATGCTCTGGGCGCCGAGTAATATCTACACAAAAGATGCACTATTGCCTGAACGCGCAGAGTAGCGAATGCAATAAAGGAACACGAAGTCACCCTTCCTTCTACTTGGCAGATGGACTGATTTAGTGTAGAGTTTATCGAGGCTTTTTATTTATGCAATTTTCACGTTTTTTGGCTGGGATTGTGAGGTGTACGCGTAGGAGAGAGTCAACACTTTCTCTTATAAGCATCTGCGATTCCAGCCATCTTTTTTCTTGTACGCGATTATCCCCCGTTTCCCTTGACATATCCAGGCAACATGATAGCCTTTATGTCCAGACCGCATCAAATCAACTGTTGACCAGATTCTTGATGGGTGCCGTTGGCGCCAGGGAGTCTGTATGGTGCGGATTCGTTTAGTGAAGGGGGCATAGACCCCCCAAAAAAACATATGGCAAGACACTACTTGCGGTTGGGAGATCTGAAGATTCCTGTTACGGATGAACAGGTCAGGGAATTGAGCAAACACCGGTGGGAACCGGAGAAAGTTCTCGAACTTCGGTCGGCTATCTTCGCCGACAATCTCGCGAAGGCGAAGCCAAGGACGGAAGAAGCTCCCGCTGCATAACCCCCCATCCCCTTGCCCATGTCCCGACTCCTGTTCGTTCAGAGGGAGTCGGGGCTTTTTCGTTTTAGGCTTCACGGGGTATAATTTGGACACATGGCACTGCATCATCCCAACGGCGCGGCGGACCCCATCACCTATTTCGGCCAGACCGACTCGCGCGGGAGGCACATTCCGTTTGGCATAAAATCCCGCGACCGCTCGCGGCACATGTACGTCATCGGGAAGACCGGCATGGGGAAGTCCACGCTCCTTGAGAACATGGCCATTCAGGATATCAGAAACGGCAACGGCGTCTGCTTCGTTGACCCGCACGGCAAAACTGCCGACCTTCTTCTTGATTATGTCCCGGAACACCGCGTCAAGGACGTGCTGTATTTTGCGCCGTTTGACATGGACTACCCGACTTCTTTTAACATCATGGAGGATGTTGGCGCGGACAAGCGCCATCTTGTCGTGAACGGCCTCATGGCTACCTTTGAGAAAATCTGGGTGGACGCATGGAGCGCGCGCATGGCCTACATCTTGCAGAACACTCTCCTCGCGCTTCTGGAATATCCAAACTCAACGCTTCTCGGGGTGAACCGCATGCTCGTTGACAAAGAGTATCGGAAACTGGTCGTCAATAACGTGCAGGATCCGTCGGTCAGGGCGTTTTGGGTGGATGAGTTTGCAAAATACACCGACCGCTACACGCAGGAGGCGACGCCAGCCATTCAAAACAAAGTCGGCCAGTTTACGTCAAACCCGCTCATCCGGAACATCGTCGGCCAGTCAAAATCAACCTTTGACCTCCGCAAGCTTATGGACGAGCGGAAAATCGTCATCGTGAACCTCTCAAAAGGGAAAGTGGGCGAGGGGAACGCGAACCTCCTCGGGAGCATGTTCATCACCAAAATTTATCTTGCGGCCATGTCGCGGGCGGATGTAACCGACGCGGAGCTGCAGAAACTTCCCAATTTCTACCTTTACGTTGACGAGTTTCAGTCGTTTGCGAACAAGAGCTTTGCGGATATCCTCTCCGAAGCGAGAAAATACAAACTGAACCTCACGCTTGCGCATCAGTATATTGAGCAGATGGAAGAAGAAGTGAGCGCGGCAGTCTTCGGCAACGTCGGTACGATGGCGGTCTTTCGCGTCGGGGCCTTTGACGCGGAGTTTTTGGAGAAAGAGTTCGCGCCCGCCATCATGGCCGAGGACCTTGTGAACCTCGGCATCTACCAGATTTACCTCAAGCTCATGATTGACGGCGTGACCTCCGCTCCGTTTTCAGCGGTTACCATTCCTCCGCTTGAGGCTCCGAAGCAATCGTTTCGCGACCAGGTGCTGGAGTATTCTCGGGCTACCTTCTCGCGTCCCCGCACCGTGGTTGAGCGCGAAATCATCGCGTGGCACGCCCCGATACTTCCTCCGCTGAAGGAACGGAAGGAGAGCGGCGCAGAGCGCGTGCGAAGCGTCGCGCGAGAATCCACCGCCCCCGCTGCTGGTGCGGTGACCGAGCGCGCCCACCCTGAATCGCGCGAACGGGAACGAGGGCGGACGCCATTAGAGAGGCGAGGGAGCCCGGCACCGGAAACAGCGCGGCATTCTGCTTCACCGCAGGAAGCTCGCGCGGCGCCTGTCGTCGGCCCCGCACCTTCTCCAGCGCCAGCTCCCATTTCGCTTTCTCATTTGCGGCAGAGCGCCAAAAAAGGCAAACCAGGAGAAGCTCACCTGTCTGAACTGCGCAAGGCGCTTTCGGAAGTGCTGCAGGGTTCGCATGCCGATGAGACCGCCGTCACGTCCGAGCGCGTTTCTGAACCGGAACCGCGCGAACCCGGAGCAGTATCGCAAAGCGGGACAGAGACGAAGGAAATCCCGGAGCATCTCCTGCGGAAATTGCTTGATGTTCCGAATCCAGACTCCGCGAAGCACGACGCGCATAATAAGCGACATTCTTCATCCGCTTAGCCGTAACTTGCACCGTGATGCGCCCGACATTTTGTTTCCCGCTTGTCGTTCTCTCGGTCGGCGTTTGGGCGTTAGGCGCGCGGGCAGTTTTTGCGGAGGTGCAGCAGTTTGCCTTTGTCTCCAGTCCGCAATCGATTGCCGTAGGGGCTATTTCGGAGCAGATAACACTGCAAGCGCAAGACGCATCTGGAACGGAATCAAAGGTGCCGAGTACGGCTTGCGTGTCGCTCTCTTCGTCTTCCGTCGGAGAGTTTTCCTCCAACGCAACCGAGTGGTCTCCGATAACGGTCGTCACGATTGCCAAGAATACGGCCAACCGCAATTTTTACTACAAAGGCGCGGCGGAAGGGGTGCATACGCTAACCGCCCGCGTTGCCCTCAAGCCGGAAACCGAAAGCCGCTCCTGCGCGAGTTGGCCGGTCGGCGAGTGGCCGTCTGGCTGGAGCGCAACACAGAATATGACGGTGGGAAGTTCTTCCGCAGCTCCTCCACCGGAGAACGGCGCAGGAGCGGGGTCCGCGGCGCAAAACGCCGCGGCATCTTCGTCCTCGGGGTCGTCTTCAACCGGGAGCTCGGCTGCTGCGAACATGCCCAGCATCTATGTCAACGCAACGGTGCCGCAGCGGGGCACGGCGGGGGCGCCGGTGCTCTTTGACGCGGCGGCGGTCGGTCTCAAAAAAGAGCCGCTTACAAACGCGCGGTATGTGTGGAGCTTTGGCGATGGCGGAGTTGCCGAGGGGAAGAGCGTACCCCATGTATATCACTATCCCGCCGCCTATGTGGTTATGGTTACCGCGTCGGGCGGGGAATTTAGCGCGACAGACCGGAAGGAGATATCAATTGTTGCGCCGGAGCTTGTTCTCTCAAACGTCAAGGAAGGCGATGGCGGGTTTATTGAGCTTAAAAACGCCGGAACGTACGACACCGATCTTTCCTTTTGGGTCTTGAAAAGCAACGCGCGCGTTTTCACCATTCCCGCAGGGACGATAATTGGAGCCGGCAAGACCATTCCGTTTCCGGCGGCGATTACCGGCTTGTCTGGCGACCCGCTAAGTACGGCTCTTCTCTATCCGAACGGGAATCTTGTAACCGCCTACGCTTCACCTCGCGCCGAGTCGATTTCCGCACCTGTGACGACACCGGCGCCCGCAACTCATCCTCCGGCCATCTCGGAAACCGCGCGTGCAGTGAAGCCGGCGTCGGCGCCGCAGCCGGTACGCGTTCCGGCGGACGATGCATCGGAAACCTTTGTGCCGCTGGTTTCGAGTACGGAACTTCTGGGCGCCGCGGGAGCTGCAACGGAAAAGAGTAAAGCGCCATGGCTACTTGGGACGGCGCTCCTCTCCGCGCTCGCGATTGGAGGGTATTTTCTGCTTCGGATGACGGAGCGTGAGCCGACCGAAGCTGAACAACTTCGGAAAGAAGCGGCGGAGTACGACATTGTAGAATGATACGAAACTACGAATACATGCGAATGCTACGAAAAAATGCGAATGTTGCATTAGTATGTTTTCGTTGCATTCGTAACTTCATTCGTTGTTTCGTATCATAATTGGTATGTTTTCGTTGCATTAGTACCAATTCGCAGATTAGTATTTGTGTTATGCGCATTTTGATTTTTTCAACTGCCTACCTTCCCTTTGTCGGGGGGGCGGAACTTGCGATTAAAGAAATTACCGACCGACTCTCGTCGGAGGAGTTTTCCTTTGACTTGATTACCCTCAACCTTGACGGGAAGCAGAGGCGGGAAGAAATGGTCGGGAATGTGAGAGTTATCCGCTTGTCGTGCCCCAAATGGCGGTTTCCGTTTCTTGCGCTTATGACTGCGGCTCGTTTGCATCGCACGAATCCCTATGCGCGTGTCTGGTCGGTCATGGCCTCCTATGGAGGCTTTGCGGGACTCTTTTTCAAGTACCGTTTCCCTCACGTTCCGTTTATCCTGACGCTTCAGGAGGGAGACTCATTCGCGCACATTTACCGGCGCGTCTTTTTCGTGTGGCCGCTTTTCAAGATGATATTCACGCACGCCGACCGCATTACGGCGATTTCACGCTACTTGGCCGATTGGGCGAAGAGAATGGGGGCGAGGTGCCCGATTGAAGTGATTCCGAATGGCGTCAATGTCGCAAAATTCCAAATAACAAATCCCAATTTCCAAACAGAAGAAATAAGAGGGGAATTAGGAATGAAACGTGAAGATAAAGTTGTAATTACTACATCGCGGCTGGTGAAGAAAAATGGGATTGGGGATTTGATAGAAGCAATGCAGTATCTTCCCGAACAGGTGAAGCTTCTCATCATTGGCTCCGGGCCGCTTCTTAAGAACTTACAACTTACAACTTACAACTTACAACTCAAAAACCGAGTGCGGTTTTTGGGCCATATCCCGCACGAACAACTGCCGCCATATCTTTGGGCGAGCGATATGTTCGTCCGACCCTCGCTCTCCGAGGGTATGGGAAATTCTTTTGTGGAAGCAATGGCGGCCGGCCTTCCCGTTGTTGCGACTCCTGTCGGGGGTATCCCTGACTTTTTGAAGGACGAGGATACAGGACTCTTTTGTGAGGTTGGCAATCCGAGAAGTATTGCGGAACAAATCAAACTTCTTTTGTCGGACGACGGACTCCGGAGTCGTATTATCAGAAATGCTTCAGAAATGGTTCGAGAAAGATATGAATGGAATGGCATTACGGAACAGATGAAAACTGTGTTCAAAGGGTTGGTCAAGCGATAGAAAAAGGAAGATTGCTTGCTTGGATTATGTGCGCTATACTGCAGAAGCTATGGCGAAGAAAATGACCATTGAAGGCCTTGCCGGTATCACTGCTAACGGATTTAAGTCCGTAGATAGGCGCTTTGATGAGGTAGATAAGCGCTTTGACCGCATTGAAAATATTCTTTTGCGCGATCACTTGAACCGTATTGAGCGCCTTGAAGACACCGTATTGCGGTTAAAAGTCAAGACAGGAATTCGGTAAAAGGAAAGAGAGTGTAGGCTGCTGGAAAGGCGTGTGAAATAATATGATGTGCATGATGCAGAAACAAAAGACAGTGAACATTGTGCCGCCGGCGATCCGAATGTAAATCGGGTCGGCCTTTTCGCATCTTGAAGACTTGGAAAACCGCCCCGATTACGGGGGCGGGTTTTTCGTTACAGGTAACGAAAAACAATGAGAGAGATGTTTTGGCGATTGCTTGTTTTGGCTTCTTTCTCCGGAACAGTCGGGGACAGGAGCTAGAACAAAACGTTCTAGCCGCGCGTAAGCGGTTTGACCTTTGAAAACCAGCGTCCTCATGAAGAATATCATTGTTATCAAAGTCGGGACCGGAGTGCTGACAACAACGGATGGACAACTTAAAACCGAGCCATTCTATTCCCTCGCTAATCAAGCCGCTCTGCTGAAGCACGAGGGTTATGGCGTCATCATTGTGAGTTCAGGCGGGGTCGCCGCAGGAAGCGAACGAGTCTCCTGTCTTGGCGGCGAGCCATCCCTCTATTGCAAAAGCGATCTTGCAGGCATCGGTTCGCGGCATCTCTTGAACCGGTGGGGAGACGCCTTCGCGCTCCACCACCTAGACGTTGCCCAGTTCTGGATGACATACGGCAATCTTGCGCACAAAAGCGAGAGCAAGAGTATTCGTTCCAAGCTCCGGGTCTTTGCCTCGGACTCCCGTATCGTTCCAATCGTGAATGAAAACGACGTAGTTTCTGCCGTGGAAATCGAGAAGATGCGTCGTGGTTTGGGCGATAACGACCACCTTGCTCGGAGCATTGCCCGTCTTGTGAAAGCAAGCCACATTCTCTTTGTGACCGAAGCGGGGGGCGTCTATACCCACAATCCCGCTCTGCACAGCGAAGCCGAACTCGTGTGCGTGATTGACGCGCGAAAACGCTTTCGCCTTCCCCGGAAGGGAAGCGGTCCCGCGAGGAACGGAACTGGAGGCATGCAATCAAAAGTAAATCAGGCGCGCATCTGCGCACGGCGCGGCATAAACGCCCACATACTTGGATTCAAGGATGTTCTTCCCTGCATACGAGGGGAGCCAGTAGGGACGTTTGTAAGCGCGTAGGCGAAATGAATTCTCAAGAAGGGCTGTCCTAACGGACAGCCCTCTATTTTTGTTGTATTGTAGTTGCTATGAAGATTCTTATTGCCACCGGCATATACCCTCCCGACATCGGGGGCCCTGCGGAGTACGCGCGCGGCGTGGAAACGGCATGGCGGAAAGCGGGGCATGCGGTGAAGGCGCTCGCCTTTCGATTTGAGCGAAAGCTCCCGACCGGCATTCGGCATCTCTACTATTTTCTGCGCGTCCTCCTTTCGCTTCGCGGAGTGGATTTTGTTTTTTCCTCGGACACGTTCAGCGCGGCGCTTCCGGCGCTTTGTGCTGCGAAACTCTTTCGCAAAAAAATACTCATCCGCACCGGCGGAGATTTTCTCTGGGAGCAGTATGTGGAGCGGACGGGGGATTTGGTGTTGCTTCGGGACTTCTACGCCACTCGGCTTCAGAGATTGAGTGGAAAGGAGCGGCTAATTTTCGCGCTGCTTCGGTTTCTCTTCAGACGCGCGGACAGGATTATTTTCAGTACCGCATGGCAGAGGGATATTCTCTGGAAACCATATCGGCTGGACGCACGGAAATGCTTCGTCGTTGAGAATTACTATAGCAAACAGTTGCCCCAGCATTATTCTGATGTTCTTGAGAACATCAGAATAAAGAGGTTTGTGGGAGGAGTGAGGAAATTGAAATGGAAGAACCTACCCCGCGTGGAGGAAGCGTTCGAGCGAGTGCGAATGAAGGGCCTACCAGTGGCACTTGATCTTGAAACAGGGGGACGCGAGGAGTTTCTTTCGCGCCTGCAATCATCGTATGCGGTCATTATCGCCTCGCTTGGCGATATTTCGCCCAATACGATTCTTGAGGCCATTTCGCCTGGAAAGCCCTTCATTCTGACCCGCGAGACCGGACTCTATGACAGATTAAAAGAGATAGGGGTGTGGGTTGACCCGCAGGATGTGAGCGATATCGCGGCGAAAGTAGAGTGGCTCGCGGACGAGAAAAATTAAGAGGAGCAGTGCAAAAAAATCGCAGCGTTTTCATTTACGCACAGCTATAAGGAGATTGCAAAAGAAATACTTGACGTGTATCGAGAGACAATGGTATAGTTCTTTTGGTACTTTGACAGAACCAAGCTCGCTACAGCAGAAAGCGGCTTAACCCAGCCCTTTTCTGCTGTGGCGAACCTTAGAGGCGAGCCAGTACAGCATGTCCAAAACTGTAAAAAACAGAAAGGCAAGCTCATATGAGCCAGCT
>CAYHPP010000022.1:0-9031 GCA_964358745.1 uncultured Candidatus Saccharibacteria bacterium
ACGACAAAAAAGTCCGAGAAAATCCTTCTCCTGCATACGCGGCGCTTCGCGCCGCACGGGAAAGATTCGCTCCTTCTGACACAAGTTTTATTCGGGCTGCGGGGGAAGGAGTCGGACCTTCATACCAAGGTTCAAAGCCTTGTGTCCTACCGTTAGACGACCCCGCAAAAAATCTTTTGGCCGTTACAAATGTACATCAAAAAACACGCGTATACAATCCTCGGTCGCGGCGGGTATTCTCATGTGCCGGTGCCGGCGCACGGCTGGAGGGGATGAGAGTTTTCTGTCTCCTCCAGCTTTTTCTTGATTGACAAAATCGCGCTTTTGGGCAAATATAGTGGCGGTTCAGTGCGAGCACGCCGGGATGTCCTCTCCAGCTGTGCCGGGACTCCTCCCCCCGACACGAACAAGGCTGGAACAGTCCCGCCTCTCGCACAAACCTGCCGGCAAGGGCGCCTCCCCTGCCGGCACTTTCTTATCTATTTCTCCATTCCACAGAGTTTGATGACGGAAAGCTCAAGCGGAAGATGCGGGAGGGCGGCGTAGCCGATGAGGTTAAAGGCATCCAAGAATTCAAGGAGAAGAGCTGAATTGATTCGCGCTTCCTTTGAAGCGGCGAGGCCTTTGAGAAACGAGAAATCCTCACCCGAGACTTCCTCTTTAATCGCCGACACAAGCGCCGGAGCGTTGCGAAGAAGTATGATAAAGCGAAGCTTCGCGAGCAAAAGCTTTGCAAAAATCTTCATGTCAATGTTCTGCAGAACCGCCTTCTGCAGCGCGAGAAGTCCTGCCGCGGCGTCCCGTTGCAGAAGCGCCTCAATAAACGAATTGACAAGCGCCCCCTTCGGCGAACCGGTGATGCGCTCCACTTCGGAAAGTGTAATCTTCATGTCGGCGGAAAGTCCCATCGCCTTTTGCAGTATGCCCTGCGCGTCTCGGTACGAACCGTCGGCGAGAAGCGCCACGAGTTCGGCCGCAGGCGGCTCAATGGTGAACCCCTCCTTTTTGGAAATCCGCTCCGCAACTTCCTTCAAAATTCCTTGCGACGGTTTCTTGAATCCAAAGACCTGACAACGCGACACGACTGTTTCGGGAACTTTTTCAAGTTCGGTTGTGGCCAAAATGAATACCGCATGCTGGGGGGGTTCCTCAAGCGTCTTCAGGAGCGCGTTGAAGGCCTCTTTGGTGAGCATGTGCACTTCGTCAATGATGTAGACTTTGCGCGCTGATTCAAACGGCACCGCGGCGACTCCTTCGCGGAGTAGCCGGATGTCGTCTATGCCGCGGTTAGAGGCCGCGTCTATTTCATAGAGGTCGGTCTCACTCGTGTCAAGCGCCTTTGCCAAAATGCGGGCAACGGAGGTCTTCCCTGTCCCCCGCGGTCCGGAGAAGAGGTAGGCGTGAGAAATTCTCCCGAGCCTGATGGCCCCTTCAAGCGCTTCCACGATGTGTTCCTGTCCGAGCACCTCCTTGAAATTCTTCGGGCGATATTTGCGGTAGAGGACTGTCTCATCTTTCATGCGGACAGTTTACCCCCACGCCAATCCCCCGACAAGCGGCGGGTGTGGAGGCGTGCCGACTTCGCACCGCGAAATATGCAAGAAAAAAGCATGCCGCAGGCGAACCTGTGGCATGGTGTGGCATCGGCAGCGACCGAGAAGCTAAGAAACGAGTCTCATCACTAAGCCGCGCAATGAAGCGAGTAATCCTTTCTCTTGGAACGGGTCACCACGGAGTTTGACAACAGACGGTGGAATGACTTCCGGCTCATAGGTGAGCGTTTCCCTTATGAGAGGGTGTTCGTCCAGAAACTGTATCTTGCAGGATTCGCAACAGACGGTATAGGTCCCGTCAATCCAAATGGCCTGCGATTCGGGGAACGTGCTTGGAAAGGAGAAGTGAGGGCACTTGGCGTTGTCGCATCCAGTATGTGCTGACATGGAAGACCTTTGGTTGAGATTGTAAGATCAAGCGCTTTTCCAATGCTACGCTATCCCGAAAACTTTGCAATGTGGATATCCGGGCGTGTTGGATGGCTTTACTGTGACGCGAGGAAATCAGTAACAATCCCATTCGCCTCCGCCGCCGAGGTCGCCCCCATGAGTTTCAGCCGCAACTCCTTTGCTCCGGGGAAACCTTCCACATAGGCCTTGAAGTGCTTCTTCATAATGGAGAAGCTTTTGTGCTTTCCGAGAAGCTGCTCAAACAGTTTCGCGTGCTCAAGCATGACTGCGAGCCTTTTTGCAGTTGTAGGTCCCTCGACAGGCTCGGGACATTTTTGTAAGAACAAAAATGGATTGCCGAAGATGGCGCGGCCGAGCATGACGCCGTCCGCGCCGGTTTCCTTTGCCTTTTGGCGCGCCTCGGCAAGACTCGTGACATCACCGTTCCCGAGAATGAGCGTCTTGCTCTTGAAATTGTTTCTGATCTCCACGGCGCGCTTTATCCTTTCCCACCTCGCCGGAACCTTTGACATTTCTTTTCTGGTGCGAGCATGGAGTGTTATAGCGGCGGGCCGTTCCGCCAAGAGCTCGGGAAGCCACTCATCCAGTGTGTCTCTGTTATAGCCAAGCCGGGTCTTTATGGAAACGGGGAGTTTGGAGCCGTCTTTCGCCGCCCGAATAAGTTCCCGCGCGAGTCCCGGGTTTTTGATGAGCGCCGCCCCTGCGCCCGACTTTTCTATGGAACGGTCGGGACAGCCCATATTGATATCAAGCCCGTCAAAGCGAAGGTCTCTCACCAATTTTGCCGCTTCGTGCATTTTCTCCGGATTACCGGAAAATAGCTGGGCGACAATCGGCCGCTCGCTTTCGGAGTATGCTAAATCAACGAGGAGCTTCTCTTTTCCTTTACTACAAAGGCCGTCCGCGGAAACGAACTCGGTAAACATAATATCCGGTTTCCCGTACTTCGCTATGATGCGCCGAAAGGCCGCGTCGGTAACGTTCGCCATCGGCGCAAGGGCCATGATGGGTTCGACATGCTCGCCACGAGTCGGTTTCTTCAGTTCCCTCCAAAACCAGCTTTTCATGCGCCACACTGTATCGCAGCCACGGAAAGTTGACAAATCAGGATTGGATGACATAATCGAGACAGAATAGAGGTACCTATGAAAAAAAGTCTCCAAAAGCTTTCCGCCCGTGCGAGTGCAATCATTTACTACACCCTGTTTACAGGGTACGTTGGAGGAACTCTGTGTGTGCTGCTCTTTCTTCTCCTCGTCATAACTCCCGGAGAGGAATGGAGGTGGCTGTACGCGTTCTATGTTGGAATGCTTATAATCATGCTTTCTCTGGGTATGTTTCTCGCGGGTCTTGAACTCGCAAAATTGCGCTACGCGGGACGGGCAGTCGGACCTGAAAAGCTCATCATGCCCGGAACAGCGCTCCCTCAATGCAAAAGCTTTTTCTTCTTCAGAGGGGCGCACACGCTTGGCGGTGGATGGGTAATCGCCACGTTCCAAAAAGTAGAGAAGGAGGTGTGTGTATCCGGACCGCCGAACGCACTACCTATAAAGGACCTTTTCTGCGTACTCACGAGGAAGGAAGCGCTTCCGCAAGGACCGTGCCTGCTGCGGTTTGAGCTCGACCAGCATCAGCACATCGCGGCCACGGAACTTCCGATGCCGGCACCAAGACTCAACTAGGGCGAAGCAGCCGTGTTTTCACTCAGCCGGCGATGGATTCATATCCATTCGCCGGCTTTTGCTGAGCACATCCATCTATTCCATAATTCGCGCGAATTACGGAATAGATGTGGCGCGAACACGGAAGAAACAGTGATGTCCTTAGCAAAAAAAGCGGCCCGCAAAAGCAGGCCGCCTTGAAAAATTCGACTGACTCTATGCCGATTTCAGAAGTGACACCGGAAGGTCTGTGGCGATGGAAGGTCCGTGCGGAAAATCCATCTTGACGAAGATTCTGCCGTTAACGATCTCCGTTCTCATCACCTTGCCCACAGTACCCTCATGGAAACTCAATCTTCTTGTCGGATGCGTCCACCGCTCTTGAAGGATGACGGTTTGACCTTTTCGCAGCGTGGCTGAAGCTGATCGGCTCTGGCTTATGTTCGGTGATTTCATAGCAAAGGCGCGTACGGAATTAGGGTTGTGCATTGCGGTCGCAAGACGGCTTCGGGAAGCTCGCTGATGGGCATAGTTCAGTTGAGTTGTAAGGTTCAAGGTCTTTTGTTCCCCTCCCCCGCCTACCAAGGCGGAGGTAAAACAAATTCTGCCTTCGTGTTGAGTAGCTAGGTAGCTTCTTAACAAATACAGAAACCGACCCTCGGAATCCGAGTGCGGTTAAAGAAAAAGCCCCAAAAGTAGCCGTTTAACTTCATGTGTCCTCTATGATACTCATCTATCAAAATTGGTCAAGCTTTTTTAGGTGTTTTAGGTGTTAAACACCTCAAACCTTGAGGTGTTTAACACCTAAATCCCAAGATCAGCAGCCCCTAATTCCACCTTCGAACCGGCGGCAACTTCCCCGCGAAGCATTCTTTCGGCAATTACCTGTTCCACCTTTTCCTGAATGGCACGGTTCATCGGGCGCGCGCCGAACTTCGGGTCCTGTCCCACCGACACGAGATAGTCAACGAGCGGATCGGTAATGACAAGCTCCACCCCTTTTTCTTTGAGACGCTTCCCTAATTTCGCGAGCATGAGCTTCGCAATCGCCTTGAGGTGCCGTGCGTCAAGCGGGTGGAATAAAATCACGCCGTCAAAACGGTTCAAGAGTTCCGGCTTGAAAATCGCGCGGCTCACGATGTCGGTCATGACGATGTCTTTATTGAGACTCTTGCCCTCCTGCGATGCCTTCCAGATGAGGTCGCTTCCGGCGTTTGAGGTCGCGATAATGATGAGGTTGCGGGCGTTCACGCGCTTGCCGAAGACATCGGTGAAAAATCCCTCGTCAAGTATCTGAAGAAAGAGGTCGTGCACCTCGCGGCTCGTCTTCTCAAACTCATCAAGCAGGAGGACTCCATATGGGCGCTCCCTCACGAGCGAGGCAAGCACGCCCGCCTTACCGCCTTCAAAGGTGCCGATAAGACGAGAAAGCGCGTCCCCGCTCTGATATTCGGACATATCAAGACGCACAATGGACTTCTCATCGCCAAAAAACGCCTCGGCGAGCGCCTTGGTGGTTTCCGTCTTGCCGACACCTGTTGGCCCAAGAAAGAGAAACGAGCCAATGGGACGGTTCTTGGAACTGATGCCTGATCGGGCGCGTTTAAGCGCTCCGGAGATGGCCGTGACGGCCTCATCCTGGCCGACAATCCGTTCATGCAGAATCTCCTCAAGTTTGAGAAGCTTGGTGCGCTCTTCGCCCTTCGCCTCTGACACGGCAATGCCGGTTTTCTGCGACACCAGTTCAAGCACATCCTCCCGAACTATGAACCTCTTCCCGGCGGCCCTCGCCTTCGGCACGAGTTCAAGCAGAAGGTCCACGGCTTTGTCCGGCATGACTCCCTCAAAAAAGTACCGGTCCGCGCTCTCCGCAACGGAACGAAGGGCCGGATAGGTAAAAAGAACTCCGGCTTTTGCCTCGGCGCGAACCGCCTCATCTTCAAGCACCGGGAGCGAGCCTGATATTCCGGCCTCCGACAAGAGAACGCGTTCAAAGCGTTCCCGCACCTTCGCGTTCGGCTCGAACATCTGATGAAACGCTCCGAGTTCCGCAATCGCGACAATCTGAATGCTTGAAGAAGCTAGAAACGGGTCAAGAAGTGAAAGCGCGTCGGAACCGACGGCGCCCGCGCTCTGGCAGAACTTCTCAAAATCATCAAGGACGAAGATGATGTTGCCCGCCTTCGCGGCTTCGTTCATGAGCCGAGTAAACTCGGTTTCAAAAGCGGCCTTCTCTTTCATCGCCGCAACGAACGGAGCGCCGCTGAATATGAAAATGTGCTTATGCTCAAGAGGCGGGAGGATGATGCCGGCGCTAATCTCGCGCGAAAGCCATACGAGAGGGGCAAGCTTCGGCGCGCCTTCTTCTCCGACCAGCATGACATTTGATTCGCGCCCGCGAGAGAGAATACGCTCCACTTCTCTCGCCTCTCTTTTCCCGAGCGCTCCCCTGCTCGCAAGAGAATACGCCGGATGCAGTCCGATGGGAATCGCGTAGCGCGAAAGCAGCACGATTTCCCCGTACGCCCAATCCTTGCCGATTCCCGGAATCCTGCCAAGCGCATCTTTGCTCCACCAGCGCATTCTTTCCTTTCGGGCAGCCTCAATCCGGGACACCCACCCTGCCGCCCCGACAAAATCGGGCGCGCCGATTTGCCGCGACACCAAAAAACGCTGCAGCTCTTCGTCATAGCGAAGAAGAGAGTCGGCGAATGCGGCAAGGTCAATCGGCTCGCCTTCCGGAGTTTCCACTTCAAACGCGTTCGCGGGGGGCTTCCGATCTTTCAAAAAGGCAAGCACCTCTTTGCTTTCAAGGCCGAGACGAAGCAAGACTTCGGCTCCAAAGCGCGAAACGAAGAAATCAACCACGGGTTCGCCGAGACCTGCAGCTATGACCTGTGCCGTTTCAAAACGGAGTTTTGGCGGCCGCAGGTTAAGCTCCGGAAGCACGGTGTCATCATCCTTGAAATAGAAAGAGGTAAAATATCCGTACCAAAGGGCGAAGACAAGCCAGAGTCCCAACAGAAGAAGTAACGCCGACGTAGCTGGAGGAAGCCAGGTAAGCGTCAGATCCTCAAACGCGGGAAAGAATGTTGTGAGAGACGGAACGACAGGCGCGAAAAAGAGAACGCTCCATGCCGCAAGCATGATCACTGCGAGTATCCGCAGAAACCCGGCAATCGCCCGCAGGCGCCTGCCGGGAATGAGCGCCTCGGTGAGGAGCGCTCCGCGATAGAGTGCCGCCTCTTTTTGCAACGCTAAGTAATTCATCCTGTTGCGAAGTTAAAGTGCCAAAAGCCAAACGACGCCCGAGACAAGGCACCCCGCGGCAATAATGGGAAGGAACGGCCAGAGGACAACGAATACCGCAAAAAGGAGCGAGAAAAAGGCAAGCGCCGCAAGACCAGAAAGAATGGCTATGAAGCGAATGGCGAACCCGACCAGCCGGAGAATTGAGTTCAAAATAAAGCTCCCGAGAATCCCAGCTGTGTCCTTGTCTGGATGCTCCTTGCGACGGTGCCACGGCGCGATGAGTGTTTCAAGCAGAAGACGGATTGAAAAGAAATTCCACAAAAACCACGAGAAGTTGCGGTACAGCCGAAACAAATCCTCCCACGCAAGCGAGTAGTGCCAGAGGAAGTAGGTAAGGGGAAGATTGAGCGACTGGATTGTATTCATTGCGATTAGTATACCACTCCCGCCGCCATGAGGTTCTCAACCTCGAAAACGACAGTTCTCTGTCGTTCCCGCGCAGAGCCTGCCCCCAGCGAAGGCGGGGGCGGGAAACCAGTGTTTCTGGTTCCCCGTTTTCACGGGGATGACATGAGGAAATGTCATCTTTGAAATTCGGTATTCGGTATTCGGTATTCGAAATTATCCTATTGTGGCTTGAAATAAATCTTGTTCCCATAGCGAAGGTCAATGTAACTTGCCGAGAGCGACCCGTCTTTTGTGAGCGAGAGGCCGTCCGCCGCAAGAAGAGTCTTGAGATTCACAAGGGAGCGCTCATACTGCCCTTCACGGAGAAGCAGCCGCGTACCTCCGCGAAGCGCGACATCAAGCTCGCCCTGCTCTTTGAGCAGAACGCGCTCCACCGTAAAACCCGCATTTTCCAGTTTTCGGAGAAACAGGAGCAGTTCCGAAAGTCTCTCGCGTGAAATAACTTCCGTGCCGGGCAAGACCGCCGTTCCCTCCCCCGAAAGTTGATAGTACAGGCGCTCGGCGCTCTCTTCCGCCGGCGCAAACGCGAGTCCCATCTCGTCGAGAAGTAAGCACTCTGTTCCGGCGCACCAGAGTGCGCGCGGCTCCCGCTCATGGAGAAACACGCGAAGCGAAGAGAAGCCTTGAAGCGAGAAAGCGACGTTTGAAAGTGCGGGAAATTCTTTAAGGAGGGATGCTGTAAGCTCCGTCTTCGGGTAAAAGAGGACATGCGATGAGGGTATAAAGCCGAGGATTGTTCTCGACAGCGCATCCTGTACGCGGGCGTTCACCACTTCCGCAGACACTCGGTCAGCTCCGACAACCTCTACGCTTCGGAGCCGCAGCTCCGGACGCGATAGCCCATAGACCGCCAAACCCGCCACCATGAGAGCGCCAAGCGAAAGCGCGGCGATTTTCCTGCTTCGCTTGCGGCGCGCCTTTCGCTCGAGCCGAGGGGAACGGAGTGGTTTCCTGCGAGACATACGTATAATCTCGAATACCAAATCCCGAATTTCGAAGATGACATTTCCTCATGTCATCCCCGTGAAAACGGGGAACCAGAAACACTGGTTTCCCGCCCCCGCCTTCGCTGGGGGCAGGCTCTGCGCGGGAACGACAGAGGACTGTCGTTTTCGATGTGCAAGATTCTAAGTTCGATATTTTCTTCCTTAAGAAACTGGCGCGATGCTCTCCTTCCCCACATACTTCCGAAGCGCCTCTGGCACAGTGATCGAGCCGTCCGACTGCTGATAGTTCTCAACAAGCGGAACCAGAATGCGCGGAGTCGCGATCGCGGTATTGTTCAAGGAGTGCGCAAAGCGCGTCTTGCCGCCCTCGTCCTTGTAGCGGAGGTTAAGTCGCCGCGTCTGAAAATCATGGAAATACGAAGACGAGTGGGTTTCCCGATAGATGTTCTCTGAAGGCACCCACGTTTCTATATCATATTTTTTCACCTGACCGAGTCCGAGGTCGGCGCCGCAGTTAATCACAACCCGATACGGAAGATTAAGCGCCTGAAGAAGCTCCTCGGCGTTTTGAGTCAGCTCCTCGTGGAATTTCACGGAGAGTTCGTGGCTCGCTTCGCAAATGACCACCTGTTCAAGCTTGAAGAATTCGTGCACGCGAACGAGTCCTTTGGCGTCTTTGCCGTAACTTCCCGCCTCGCGCCGGAAGCACGGCGAAAATGCAAGAATCTTTTTTGGCAGT
>CAYHPP010000023.1:0-8944 GCA_964358745.1 uncultured Candidatus Saccharibacteria bacterium
GGTCTGCGTAGTCGGGAACGCGATATCGCAGAACTCCTCTCGCGCGAGGCCGAACAGTTTCAAAAAACACTTCGCGAGGGTCTCTCGGAATTTGAGAAGCTGCGCAGTGTTTCTGGGAAAGACGCGTTCTTCCTGTTTTCAACGTACGGTTTTCCTCTTGAAATGACCATGGAGTTGGCGTCGAGAAAAGGCATCCGCGTTGACCGACTCGCCTTTGACGAGGAGATGAAAAGGCACCAAGAAGTTTCCCGGGCCGGCGCGGAAAAGAAATTTAAGGGAGGTCTTGCCGATACGAGCAGCGAGTCCGTTAGATATCACACGGCGACTCATCTTCTTCATCAAGCGCTCCGCGATGTTTTGGGAAGCGAGGTTCAGCAGAAGGGAAGCAACATCACGCCGGAACGGCTTCGGTTTGACTTTGCCTTTCCGCGGAAATTGACCGAGGATGAGAAGCGGAAGGTAGAGGAAACGGTCAACGAAAAAATCCGATCGGACCTTCCGGTGCACAAGGTTACTCTGCCGCTTAAGGAAGCCATGGCGAGCGGAGCCCTCCATTTCTTTGACGAAAAGTACCCGGACCGCGTACTCGTTCACTATGTAGGGAATTCGCTTGAAAGCGCCTATTCAAAAGAATTTTGCGGTGGACCGCATGTCGGCCGAACCGGCGAACTCGGAATGTTCAGAATCGCCAAGGAGGAGGCGGTCTCGGCCGGCGTGAGGAGGATAAAGGCGATACTTGAGTGAATATCGAATATCTAATTTCGAGTTTTTCGATATTTGGTATTCGTGATTCGATATTCTTCGATATTTGATGTTCGACATTCGATATTTTGGTATACTACTCTTATGTCTCTCTTCTCGAGGAACGATAGCGCCTGCAAGCTTGTGTTTGACATCGGCAGCGGCAGCGTGGGTGGAGCAATCGTTCTCGCATCCGACGGGAGCGCTCCGACTGTCCTGTATAGCTTCAGAAGCGAGATTCCGTTTCAGACCGAAGCCGTCGGCTCGCGGCTTCTCTCGCTTATGCTCCGCTCGCTTGCGCAGGTTACGCTCGCTCTCGTGAATGAGGGTTTTGAGGCGGCCGGACTTGCAAAGAAGCGCCCAAAAATATCGGAGACATTCGTTTCTCTCTCCGCGCCCTGGACGACATCGCGGACATCACTCCTTTCCTTTCAAAGCAGAGAGCCGGTCAGAATAACCAAAGACATCTTCATTGAGCTTCTCCGCCATTCCGAAGATGAACTGCGCGAGACGCGAAAAGGCGCTCTTAAAGGAAGCGCACAAATAGAGCGGGAACTCGTTACGTCGGTCTTGAACGGATATGAAAGCGCCGCTCCGTATGAAAAAACCGCGCGCGAGGCGAATTTCACGCTTTTCAGAAGTTTTTCGCCTGCCAGGGTTACAGGTGCGGTTGTCGAGACAATTACGAGCCTTGTCCACACGGGGACCCTGCATTTTCACTCGTTCGCGTTTCTGCTGTTCTCGGCGATGAGAAGGCTTCCGGCGCCCGAGAAGCATTTTTTAGCTATGGATGTGAGCGGCGAGCAAACTGAACTTCTTTCCGTCGCGGGAGGTGCGCCCGTTCAGGCGGCCACATTTCCGCTGGGCAGGAACCGTCTCATTCGGGCGCTCGGGAAGGGGGCGGGCTTGCCCCCGTCTGTAGCCGCTTCGCTCATAGGACTCTATGTTGAAGAGAAAGGTTCCGGTAAATTATTTGAACGGGTGAAACGGACGCTCGCGCGTGCGGAAACGGAATGGGTGAGCGAATATCTGCGCGCCCTCCAGGATTTCTCTGAAGAAGCTCTTTTCCCCACAACGGTCTTTATTGCCGCCGATAGTGACGTTATGCCGATTTTTACTCGAGCGGTCCTGCGCGCGGATGGTGCGCGATTCCCGGTCGCGGTACGCGGTTTTCGTGCGGTTCCGGTACAGTCCGAGCTTCTTTCCCCGCTCGTCGCGTGGAGCTCGCCCGATGCGAGAGACCCCTTTATCGGCGTTGTCGCCTCATTTGCGCGCCTGCGCAACGCATAGTAAAATTATAAGCGACGTAGAGCGAGTGAAGTGGAAGCTGCCTTGAGCTTCCATTTCCGAGCCGAGGAGCTTATATAAGACGAAGTGCTTTTATAACCACTCCCAGCAAGTCCATGCGGCGAGCATTATGGCAAAAAACGCTTTTCATGACGTCATGACAAAAGAGAACCGCTCAATCCGGCGCGTGCCGATTTCCAGAAGGGAACGCGACGACGACGAAACCTCTGAAGATGTCTTTTATGAGCGGGACGAACTTCAGATTGAGGAGCCGCCTTCGTCTTCATGGCGGAGAATTTTCCTTTGGGGCATCGTTGTTGTCTTTCTTGCCCTGCTCGGATTCGCCGTCTCTACGAGTTTTACCGGAGCAAGCGTGAAGGTGCAGCCGAAGACGAAGTCGATCGTAGTAGACCATGAATTCACGGCGCAAGCGGACGGCGCGGCAATCCGCTTCGTGGCGCTTCCCGTGAACGAAACGGCCGACGCCTCGCTTCCTGCTGCTATGACAAAGAAGGTTTCCGAGCGCGCAAGCGGCACCATCGTCATTTATAACAACTTTTCCGAAAAACCGCAGCGTCTCATAAAAAATACCCGTTTTGAAACGCCGGATGGGCTCATCTATCGCATCGGCAATTCGCTAACGGTGCCTGGTAAAATGGTGAAGAACGGAAAGACGCTTCCAGGAAGCATTGAGGCGGCGGTCGCGGCGGATGCCACAGGGGCCGAGTATAACATTGCTCTTTCTGACTTTACGATTCCCGGCTTCAAGAATGACCCTGCGCGATTTTCCGGCTTTTATGCGCGCTCTAAAGCTCCGATGAGTGGAGGAATTGAAGGGGTGGTGAAGGTTCCTGAGGAAGCGGCGCTTATTGCCGCTCAAACATCGCTTCGGAACACGCTCGCAAACCGAGTCGGCGACAAGGCATACCCGCCGGCACCGCAGGGCTATGTCTTTTTCAGAGGAGCGCTCCTCTCAAGGTCTGAATCGCTGCCGCTCCGCCCCGCAAGCGACAGTTCGGTTACGGTGACGGAGCGATTGGCGGGAACAGCGTTCGCCTTTGACCGGGAGAGCGTTGTTAAGGAGATTGCGAAGGTCGCGCTCGGAGCGGAAAGCGCATCAGCCGTCGACATTCCCCGTCTGGAGGAACTTGCGTTTGAATTCAGGGAGACTCCGTCAAATGAGGGGGCGGGCGCAAAAGCAGTTCGCTTCACGCTCAAAGGAACCGTTTTGATTGTCTGGAAGTACGACCATGAGAAGCTCCGGCTCGCGCTCGCGGGGCGAGAGCGAGATGAACTTCCCGAGGTCCTTAAAGATTTCCCAGCCATTGCGAAGGCCGATTTTGTCATCCGTCCGTTTTGGAGCCGCAGTTTTCCGCGTAACCCGAGGAAGGTCTCGATTGAAACCGTATCAGTGGGGGCGGAGTGACGCGATTGACGCCTGCTGCGCGACCTGCTATCATACAGCCCGTTGCGCATGGCTTCAACAATGAACCAAAAGCAAATGAAAACGGCCACCGGCATCGTGACAGAAGCGTTGCCAGACACTCTTTTTAGGCTCAAGCTTGAGGACGGCACGGAATTGCTTTCGTTTCTCTCGGGGAGGATGCGTATGCACAGGATTAGGGTGCTTATCGGAGACCGCGTCACCGTTGAAATAGACCCGTATGGAGGAAAGGGACGGATAGTAAAAAGGCTCTAGGCTTTAGGCTCTAGGTTTTAGGCAAGAGTTTGCTCTTTCCTAGGGCCTAGCGCCTTTCTTGCTAGAGCCTCCGAAATATGAGAGTTAAAGCCTCCGTCAAGAAAATATGCGCACGGTGCAGAGTCCTGCGACGCAAAGGATACGTGTATGTCGTGTGCAAGGGTAATCCGCGGCATAAGCAAAGGCAGGGGTAGGAATCAGGCGCTAGGCATTAGGCTCTAGGCGTTAGGAAAGAATTCTCCTTTCTTCCCTAGAGCCTAGGGCCTAGAGCCTTCGCTCCCTAGTTACTATTATGCGAATTTCAGGTATCACCATTCCGGACAACAAGCGGCTCGAATATGGGCTTCGGATTATCTACGGCGTCGGCCACCCGCTCGCGCGTAAAATACTTCTTGACGCGAAGGTTGCTGTCGGAAAAAAAGCGAAGGACCTTACTGCAGATGAAGAAAATAGCATTCGCCGCGAGATAGAGCGTTACATGATTGAGGGAGATCTGAAGCGCGAAATCTCGGGCAGCATAAAGCGTTTGAAGGACATTAAGGCGTATCGGGGGGTGCGGCACGCGCGCGGCCTTCCCGTGCGAGGACAGCGGACCAAGACGAACTCCAGAACCCGACGCGGCAATGTGCGAAAGACCATGGGTACCGGTAGGCGAGCCGTGGAGAAGAAATAACGAAGATAGGCGCTAGGCTTTAGGCACTAGGCACTAGGCGACATCCTAGAGCCGCAGTTCCTAGAGCCTAGGGCCTTCTTACCTAGAGCCTAAACATGGGAAAGAAACGAATTGTTGCAAAAGGAGAGACCGAAAGCGCCGGCGCCGGTGCTCAGTCGCGCGTGTCCAAGAAGCGTCTGCTTAACAGCGCCGTGCTTTATGTGGAGTCCACCTATAACAATACCCGCCTGGCGCTTGCCGATGAGAAGGGAAATGTGGTGGCATCGTCTTCTAGCGGTTCGCTTGGATTCCAGGGGGCAAAGAAGGGTACGCCATTCGCCGCCGCAAAAGTCGGAGAAGCCGTTGCGGCAAAGGCTCAGGCCTTCGGCGTGCGGGAGGTCAGCGTTGTGGTGAAAGGCGTGGGTTCGGGTAGAGAGTCATCCATTCGCGGGTTCGTTAATAAAGGCTTTACCCTTGTGGGCATTAGGGATGCGACTCCTGTTCCGCACAACGGGCCCCGCCCGCCGAAGCGAAGGAGAGTATGAGAATAGGCGCTAGGCTTTAGGCGTTAGGGAAAAAAGATGAATTCGATTGCACTTTTCTTCCTAGAGCCTAGTGCCTAAAGCCTAATTTTATGATAATTGGACCACGATATAAAATTGCGCGCCGTCTTGGAGCGGATATCTTCCAAAAGACGCAGTCGCCGAAATATGCGCTTCGCGTCGGAAAGACTCTGGTAAAGGGCTATGGCCGGAGTGAATTCGGAGCTCAGCTGAAGGAGAAGCAACGCGCCCGGTTCTTTTACGGTCTCGGGGAGCGGCAGTTTTCACGGTATGTGAAAAAAGCGATTGCGAGGAAGGGGATGCGGGACGATGAGGCGCTCTACATGATTCTTGAGACGCGGCTCGACAGCGTTATTGAACGCCTTGGTCTCGCCCCGTCACGGCAAGCCGCGCGGCAGTATGTCTCCCACGGGCACTTCACTGTGAATGGAAAGCGGGTCACGATTCCTTCCTATTCGGTTGGAGTTGGCGATGTCATACGGCTGCGAGAGGCGAGCGAAAAAAAGCCGCTCTTCGCTCATGCTCGCGACAGCGTGCGCGACCGCGAGAGCCCCGTCTGGCTCCGGTTTGACGGGCAAAAACTGGAGGCCACCGTCGTGGGTATGCCAAAACTTACCCGAACCGCCATTCCATTCAACATAGGAGCGATTTTGGAGTTTTACAGGAGATAATCAATCCTTGCTTTCCTGGGGAAAGCGGGTTATTATGTTCTATCTTCGCCTATTATTTATTAACTGAAGCGGCCGCGGGAACGATTGAGTAGCGGTGCCTGCGTCTGCAATCAACTATGCCGGAATTCAATATCATCCTTCCGTCCAAACCGCGGGTGGTCAAGGAGGAGGGGATGTCAGGAACCTACGAAATTGACGGTCTTTACCCGGGCTATGGGCACACGCTCGGAAATTCGCTGCGCCGCATTATCCTGTCCTCGCTCCCAGGCGCAGCCATAACGAGCATCAAAATAGACGGCGTGGAGCATGAATTTTCCACCATGCACGGAGTCAAAGAAGATGTGGTCACTGTTATCCTCTCGTTAAAGCGCGTCAGAATTGCGATGTATTCGGATGAGCCGCAAACCCTTACGCTCTCCGTTAAGGGCGTGAGGGAAGTAACGGCAGCCGACATCAAGCATCCCGGGCAGGTGGCCATTTTGAACTCCGAACAGCACGTAGCGACGCTTACGGAGAAAAGCGCCGAGCTCACGGTGGAAATGCGCGTGGAGAAAGGCCTTGGATACATTCCGAAAGAAATCTTACAGAAAGACCGCGTTGAAATAGGCCATATTACCCTTGATGCCATTTTTTCTCCCATTCGCCGCGTGAATTATGAGGTGGAGAATATGCGAGTCGGCAACCGGACTGATTTCAACCGCCTCAAGCTCTTCATTGAGACCGACGGTTCGCTTACTCCCAAAGAGGCGCTGGAACGCGCCATTGGCATCATGATTTCACAGCTCAAGGCAATTGTCGGCTTTGAAGAACCGGCAGAAGTCCCTCAAGCCGCGGATACTGCCGAGCCTGCTCCCGAGGAGCGAGCGGCGAAACGGGAGGTGGACACCGAACTCCTTAAAACGAGAATAGAAACTATCGGATTGTCCCAGCGAACGGGGAACGCGCTTGCGAGCGCAAACATCCGAACGCTTGGAGGTTTGGTGAGAAAGAAAGAGGAAGACATTCTTGATATAGACGGACTCGGCACCAAGGGCGTCCAAGAGATTAAGCGAGTGCTGGGAAAGATGGGAATCACTCTAAAATAGGCGCTAGGGGGTTTAGGGGCTAGGCACTAGGGAAGGCACTTTCTTCAATCCTAGAGCCTAGAGCCTTCTTTCCTAAAGCCTAGGATTGCATGAGGCATCACAACAGAATCAAGAAATTTGGACGCGAGCGGAACGGGCGGGGAGCGCTGATGCGGTCTCTCGCCGAGTCGCTTTTTATGAGGGGGCGGATTCGCACGACGGAAGCGAAGGCAAAGGCGCTTCGCCCATTCGTAGAGCGCATTGTAAGCATCTCCCGAACTGACACGCCTGCTTCCCGCCGCGTGGTTGTCAGACGCCTTAAGAACGGAGCGAGTCTGAACAAGCTTTACAAGGAAATTGCTCCGCGTTACGCTTCCCGAGCCGGCGGATATACGCGTGTCGTGAAAATCGGGCCGCGCCGTAGCGATGGGGCCAAAATGGCAATTATTGAACTAGTGTGACAGCTTTTTCGCTTTCTAGCTGTTTAGCCTTCTGGAATGAGTTGAAGTCTAAATCTGGGCAAGCTAGCAAGCTAATAAGCCAACAGCTAAAAGCTATGAAATACACGATTGATGCGCAAGGAAAGAAGCTCGGGCGAGTCGCAAGCGAGGCGGCGGCCCTTTTACGCGGCAAGGGAAGTGTCGCATTTAAGCCGAATGAACTCCCTGACGCGAGCGTTGAAATCGTGAACGCTTCACGCATCAGCGTTCAGGAGAAGAAGCTTACCGAGAAGAAGTATCAGCGTTATTCCGGCTATCCCGGGGGTCTTAAGGAAATAAGCTTGAAGGAGTTTTTGGCGAAGCGCGGATATCCGGAACTCTTCCGAAGGGTCATTCTCAGAATGCTTCCCCGGAATACCTTGCGCTCACGGCTCATCAAGCGATTACTAGTGAAAAATTAGAATAGGCGCTAGGCTTTAGGCGCTAGGAAAGACGAAATCCTAGAGCCTAGAGCCTTCCCCCTAGAGCCTAATGGTATGGAAACAGAAACCAAAACCGAGCGTTATATTGAAGCCATCGGCCGCCGAAAGACGGCAACCGCGCGCGTGCGTATTACTCCGACGACAAAGCAGTCTCTTCTCGTCAACGGGAAGGAGGCCGAGGCATATTTCAAAACGGAGGAGCAGAGGCGAGTGGCGCTGGAGGCTCTCGCAAAGAGCAAGCTTCAGTTAGCGTTCAAGGTAACGGCGCATCTCATCGGAGGCGGGCTTAGTTCGCAGGCGGAAGCTCTTCGCCACGGCATTGCGCGGGCCCTCGTCAAGCGCGACGCCGAACTCCGGAAGCGCCTGAAGAAAGCCGGATTTCTCAAGCGGGACCCGCGGAGCAAAGAGCGGCGCAAATTCGGACTGAAAAAGGCGAGAAAATCGCCGCAGTGGAGTAAGAGATGAAAAATCTTCAATTATCCCTTCGACAGGCTCAGGGTCCCGAGCAGGGTCGAGGGGCAATTTACAATTTTCAATCGATGTACAATTTTCAATTTCCAAACGAGGGCGCTCAAGGCGTATTTCTTTTCATTGGGATATTGAAAATTCAATGAAAATTGGAAATTGCAAAATTGAAAATTAAACATGGCAGATGATGGTAGAGAAACAAAAATTGAGCCTGATGATGTAAAAAGCGAGTTGAGCGACCTTGACGATTCTGTCGTGGCCGAGGAGTCCGCTGCCGAGGCCATTCGGAAACTTCGTGAGAAGCTGAATGTGTGCCAGTCGGAGCGCCGGGAGTATCTTGAAGGCTGGCAGCGGGCAAAGGCAGACTATGTCAACACCCGGAGAGAAGAGGAAGCGGCGCGGGCACGGTTTCTCAAGTTTTCAAGAGAGGACGCCATCAAGGATATTCTGCCGGCGCTTGATAGTTTCCACAGCGCCTTTGGCGACAAAGCCGCATGGGAGAAGGTAGACCTCAACTGGCGCATGGGTGTTCAGTACATTTATTCGCAGCTCCTCGCCGCGCTCCTGAAAAGCGGGGTAACGCTCGTTGACCCCAAGCCAGGCGACGCGTTTGATGAAGGACGGCATGAAAGCGTTGCGACGGTTCCCGGAGGGGCAACCGGCACGATTGCCGAAGTCGTACAGAAAGGGTATTCTCTGCATGGTAAAATACTGCAGCCTGCCAAGGTAAAGATTTTTGAGTAGCCAAGACGTAAAGATTAAGAGCGGCACCGCAGCGGATTCGACAAGCTCACCGCAGGGGGGGCGAGAGACCTGCGCTCCCCGCACCGAATGACCCTGCGCACAAGCGCAGTGGAATAGTCGTAGACTGGGTGTC
>CAYHPP010000024.1:0-8936 GCA_964358745.1 uncultured Candidatus Saccharibacteria bacterium
GAAAACGACAGTCCTCTGTCGTTCCCGCGCAGGCGGGAAACCAGTGTTTCTGGTTCCCCGTTTTCACGGGGATGACATTAGGAAATGTCATTTTCGACACTCGACATTGGGTGTTCGATAGTGTTGAACTATGCCTGTTCCTCCTCGGCAACTGCTTCCGGTTCCAACTCGCGCTGCAGCTTTTCAATCATCGCGTGCTTGGGGCCGCCCTTGAACCCGGTGCCTGCCGGAATGAGACGGCCGATGATGACGTTTTCCATAAGTCCGCGAAGGCTGTCAGTACTCCCCCTCACCGCGGCGTTGATAAGGACCCGCGTCGTGTGCTGGAAGGATGCGGCGGAAAGGAAGCTCCTCCGAGAAAGCGAGACTTCAGAAATTCCCATGACCAAAGAATCCGCTTTCGCTTCTTCGGCGCCGCGCTCCTTGGCGGCTTCATTCTCAAGCGCAAGCGTGAGCGGGTCAACGATATCCCCGACGGAGAGCGCCGTGCCGCCCTGCTCTTTCACCTTCCGGCGAAAGAACATCTGGCGGACAATCGTTTCAATATGCTTCCGCGCGACCGTCTCCCCCTGCAAATCGTAGGGCTTCGTGACTTCGGTGATGATGTATTCCTGCGCGCGCTCGCGTCCGCCGTACTTGAAGAGTTCGTCAATATCGGCGGCTCCGTCGGTGAGCACATCCCCCTTCTTAACCTTGTCCCCCGCCTTGACGAGGGGCGTTCGGTTGTAGCTTACTGAATATTCCGATTCGCTTTTCTTTTTTGAACCCTTCGCCTTGTCGGCAATATCGGGGAGTACGGTGATGATCTTCTCTTTGCCGAGGTCTTTCACTTCGGAAACGACGCCGTCCACGCGGCACACGGCCGCCGGATTTTTCGGCGCGCGCTTTTCAAAGAGCTCCTCAACGCGCGGGAGACCCTGCGTAATGTCGCCGCCGAGCGACGACACGCCTCCTGTGTGGAAGGTGCGCATGGTAAGCTGCGTGCCGGGTTCCCCTATCGCTTGCGCCGCGACCGTGCCGACGGCTTCGCCGAGTCCGACCAGTTCGTGTTTGCCGAGGTCAAGCCCGTAGCAGCGCTGGCAAATGCCGGAAACGCTTCGGCACGAGAGCGGCGAACGAACAGAAACCTCGCTTACCTTTGCCTCCTGCACCTTGAGCGCGTCAAGTTTTGACAGCAAGTCGCCTTTTTTGAAGAGTGTCGCCCCGTTCTCCGTCATAATGTCCGCGTGAAGAACGCGCCCCCGGATATTCTTGCCGAACTGCATGTCAAAACCGGAACCAGCGGCGCGCTTAATCTTGATGCCTTCCTTCGTTCCGCAATCTTCCTCCGTAATCATAATGTCCTGCGCCACGACGAAGAGTTTGCGCGTCAGATACCCGGCCTTCGCCGTGTTGAGCGCGGTGTCGGTGAGGCCTTTCCGCGAGCCGTGCGTCGTAATGAAATATTCAATCGGGGTAAGGCCTTCCTTCATGCACGAGAGAATCGGAAACTCAATCGTCTCGCCGGCCGTGTTCTGAATGAGGCCTTTCATGCCCGCCATCTGGGTGATTTGCGAGAATGAACCGCGGGCGCCGGAATAGACCATGTTGTACACCGACCCGTTCTGGTCAAGGGACTCCTGCACGAGCTTTTCAACTTCGCTTTTGGCGGCGTGCCAGATTTCTATGTTCTTCCGCAGGCGTTCCTCTTCGGAAAGAAGGCCGTCGCGCCATTCCTCGTAGGCGCGTTCGGATTTCTTCTTCGCCCGCTCCACGACCTCCGCCTTCTTCTCCGGAACCTTGATGTCGTCAATGCCCCACGTGATGCCGGAATACGTCGCGTACTTGAAACCGAATGCCTTAATCCGGTCCATGATTGAAGGAATCTCGGCGATGCCGTAGCGGTTGATGAGGTCGTCAACGAGCGCCGCCATTCCCTTTCGCTCCATTTCCTTGTTGATATAGGCGTAATCGTTCGGAAGCACGCTGTTAAAGAGGAGCCGCCCCACGGTGGTTTCAAAAACGCCGCCTTTATATTCCTTGTACTTCACCTGGTCTGTCGCGAGTACTTTAATCTTTGCGCGAAAATCAACGACGCCGAAATCCCACGCGGTAATCGCGTTGTTGGGGCGCGAGAATATCTTACCCTCTCCTCGAGCGCCCGAAAGCGTCCGTGTCATCCACCAGCACCCGAGCACGATATCAAGCATCTTTCCCGAAACGATCGGGTCGCCCGAGCCCGGTTTCAGAATGTTTTTGTGCGCCGCCATAATCTCGCTTGCCTCTAGCTGCGCCTCCTCGGAAAGCGGCACATGGACGGCCATCTGGTCGCCGTCAAAGTCAGCGTTGAAGGCGGTGCAAACAAGCGGATGCACGTGAATGGCGTTGCCCTCAATAAGGACGGGCTGGAACGCCTGTATGCCGAGGCGGTGCAAAGTGGGCGCGCGATTCAAGAGCACATACTTGTTTTTAATGACATCCTCAAGAATCGCCCAGACTTCCGGAACGCCCTCCTCAATAAGGCGGCCCGCGCCGCGGATATTGAAAGCGAGTTCTTTTTCAAGCAGTTTTGAGATGACGAACGGCCGGAACAGCTCAAGCGCCATGTGCTTCGGAAGTCCACACTGATGGAGCTTCAAGTCGGGGCCGACGACAATGACGGAACGCCCGGAGTAATCCACGCGCTTCCCGAGAAGATTCTGGCGGAAAAGCCCGCGCTTGCCCTTCAGGTTGTCCGAGAGCGACTTCAGAGGGCGGCGCTGGGAGGCGGTCAAGGCGCCGCCGGTGCCCGTGCCGTGGCGGATGGAGTTATCTATGAGCGAGTCCACCGCTTCCTGTAAAATGCGTTTTTCATTTCTCAAAATGACGTCGGGGGCGTTGATGTCCTTGAGTTTGCGAAGACGGTTGTTCCGGTTAATGACGCGCCGGTACAGGTCGTTCACATCGGAGGTCGCGTAGCGCCCACCGTCGAGCGGAACCATGGGGCGGAGCGCGGGCGGAATCACGGGAAGGGTGGTGAGAAACATCCACTCGGGACGGACTTTAGAGGAAATCATGGAACGGATAAGAGAGAGCCGTTTGTTGATGCGGTCGCGCTCAATTGAGCTTGCTTCCAGAAGTTCCGCTTCAAGGAACGCCTTGAGCGCGGGGAGGTCAAGCGCCGCAAGAAGCTGATAAATCGCCTCTGCGCCGACACCCGCCTCAAAAAGCGTGCCGTATTTAAGGGAAAACGAGTGGTACTGCACTTCATCAAGAACCGCGCCTTTCGCGACATGTTCAATCTCCCGCTTCGCGGCAAGGTAACGCTCCTTGAGAGCGTCTCGCTCCTTGTCGGTCCCAAGCGCCTTCACTTTGGTTTTGTATTCGCCTTCAAGCTCTTTTAAAAGCCGCGAGCGTTCGCTCTGTTCAACTTTCGTGACGAGATAACCGGCAAAGTAGATGACTTTCTCAAGGTCGGCGCTTGTCATGCCAAGCAGGAGTCCCAGGCGGGACGGCATACTCCGAAGGAACCAAATGTGGGAAACGGGAGTGGAGAGCTCAATATGTCCCATGCGCTCGCGGCGCACGATTGAACGCGTGAGTTCCACCCCGCACTTTTCGCAGACAATGCCTTTGTAGCGGACGCCTCGGTATTTGCCGCAGTAACATTCATAATCGCGGTCGGGGCCGAAAATGCGCTCGTCAAAGAGGCCGTTCTTTTCGCTGCGCTGCGTCCGATAGTTGATGGTCTCGGGTTTCGTCACCTCGCCGAATGACCATTCCTTGATGTCATCGGGAGACGCAAGGCGCAAGAAAACCGAGTCAAAGTCTTCAAGGTGGGTGATGATTTTGCTTTTCATAGGAGATTTAAGATTCAAGTTGTAAGATTTAAGAAAGAAATCACAACTTTCATCTTGTTTTACTTTAATCTTGAATCTCTAATCTTAAATCTAGCGGGTGCGTTCGCGTTTTCGCTCATGCCCGCTCGACCGTTTTGCGGGCGCCTCCTCCGTCCCGCCCTCTTTCCTCCGAAGTTCAACGTCAAGCGCAAGCCCCCGGAGCGTGTTCAGAAGAACGCTGAAAGAGGCGGGCGCGTTCATTTGCCGGATGCGCTCTCCTTTCACAATCGCGTCAAAGGCGGCCGAGCGTCCAAGAATATCGTCCGATTTTATGGTGAGCATTTCGCGCAGAGTATAGGCGGCGCCGTGCCCCAAGAGCGCCCACACCTCCATTTCGCCGAAACGCTGTCCTCCTCCCTGCGCCTTCCCTCCAAGCGGCTGCTGGGTGATAAGCGAATAGGGGCCGATGGAGCGCATATGAATCTTGTCCTCCACCATATGGTGGAGCTTCATGATGTACATGTAGCCCACCGCAATGTCCTGGCTGAACGCTTCTCCGGTTCTGCCGTCATAGAGTTTCATCTTGCCGCTCGCCGGGAAGCCGGCCTGTGTGAGTTCCCCTTTGATTTCGGTGTCGGTTGCTCCGGCAAACGGAGGCACGATGGCCTGATAGCCGAGCGTCTTCGCGGCCAATCCGAGATGCAGCTCCAAAATCTGTCCGATGTTCATGCGAGATGGAACGCCCAGGGGAGTGAGTATCATGTCCACGGGACGGCCATCAGGCAAATACGGCATGTCCTCCTCGGGAAGAACGCGGGAGATGACTCCCTTGTTGCCGTGGCGCCCCGCGAGCTTGTCGCCGACGGAAACGGCGCGAAGCTCCGCGACTTCAATGTGAATGCGCTTGATTATCCCTGAATCAAGTTTGTCGCCCCGCTCGCGGGAAAAAATCTTGACGCTAATAACGCGTCCGCGCTTCCCGTTTTCCATCCGCTTTGAGGTGTCCTTGACATCGCGCGCCTTTTCGCCGAAGAGGGAGCGGAGGAGCCGCTCTTCGGGAGTGAGCTGGGTTTCGCCCTTGGGAGTAATTTTGCCGACGAGAATGTCGCCGGGCCTAACCTCCGCGCCGATGCGCACAACGCCATCTTCGTCAAGATTCTTGAGTTTGGCCTCGCCGATGTTCGGTATGTCGTGCGTCGTAATCTCTGGACCAAGCTTCGTGTCGCGCACATTGACGGTGAACTCTTCAATGTGAACGCTCGTGAACCGGCTGTCTTTCACTAGCCGCTCCGAAATAATGATGGCGTCTTCGTAGTTTGAACCCGACCAGGACATGAACGCAATAAGGATATTCTGGCCGAGCGCCATTTGCCCTCGGTCGCTTGACGACGTGTCGGCAAGCACCTCCCCGCGCTTGACCGTTTGCCCCAAAGAAATCACCGGACGCTGATGGAACGAGGTAAATCCGTTTGTGCGGGAAAAGTTGACGAGCGGGTATTCTTTTTCTTTACCCTTTGCGTTCTTCACAATCATGCGCCGCGCGTCCACATGGGTTATCGTACCGCTCTCCTCCGAAATAACGAGCCGCCCCGTGTCGCGCGCCGCGGTTTCCTCAATTCCAGTCGCGACGAGCGGCGCCTCCGGAATGAGGCAGGGGGTCGCCTGCTTCTGCATGTTGGAACCCATGAGCGCTCGGTTCGCGTCGTCATGGTTCAAAAATGGAATCATGGACGTGGCAACTGAAAATGCCTGATTGGTCGCGACATCTATGTAATCTACTTCCTCGCGTTTGACAAGTTCCGGCTTGCCGTTCAGACGCACCTCCGCTTCGTCCGAGAGAATGGTTCCGCCTTCGTCGTACTTCGTCGCGGCGTGCGCGATTTTGAAATTCTCCTCCTCCAACGCGTTCAGAAAGGCAATTTCCTTTGTGATCCTACCGTCTTTTACCTTCGCATACGGCGTTTCAATCATGCCGAAATCGTTCAACCGCGCGTAGGTTGAAAGGCGGAGTATCAATCCGATGTTCGGGCCTTCAGGCGTGTGAATCGGGCACAGTCTTCCATAGTGGGACGGATGCACGTCCCGCACTTCAAAGCCGGCGCGCTCCCTCGTGAGCCCCCCGGGTCCAAGCGCGGAAAGGGTGCGCAAATGCTCCAGCTCCGAGAGAATGTTCTCCTGCTGCATAAATTGCGAGAGCTGGTTCGTGGTGAAAAACTCCTTGATGCGCGCCTGCAGGGGTTTAGGCGATATGAAATTAACCGGCAGCGTGACGTCCGAGTCAACGGTGGACATGCGGTCCTGCACGTTCCTCTTGATTTGCGCCATGCCGACGCGGATTTTCTGCTGAAAAAGCTCGCCCACGAACCGGACGCGGCGGCTTCCGAGATGGTCAATGTCATCTTCCAATGATTCGGGGGAACTGTTGAGCGAACTCACGTGCGAGATAATCGTCACAAAGTCGTCAAGCGATATGGTCCGCCGCTCCAGCTCTTTTCCATCCATGGGCTTTGCAAATCGCTTATTAAAGCGGAACCGTCCGACCTTTGAAAGGTCATAGCGGTCCGTCGTAAAAATGGAATTGATGAACTCTTTCGCGTTTTCCACGCTGCCAATCTCGCCGTCGCGCAGGCGCTTGTGTATTTCAATGTAGGCCTCATCGGTCGTTTTTGCGTGGTCCTTAAGAAAGGTGGCCTTGAGGTGCGCCTCCGCCTGGGGCACGGAGGAGAAAAGTTTCAGAATGTGCGATTCGTCCTTGCCTCCAAGAATCCGGATGAGAGAAGTCGCCGGAAATTTTCGCTTGCGGTCAATGCGAACATAGAGCGCGCCGTCCATGTCGGTCTCAATTTCAATCCATGCGCCGCGCGAAGGAATGATCTTGGCTCCGAAGTACTTCCGGCCCCTCATCTCATCGGCGGTAAAGAACACGCCGAAAGAGCGCGCAAGCTGCGGCACGATGACGCGCTCAATGCCTGAAATGATAAAGGTCCCGTGCGCGGTCATGAGCGGAAAATCAGCCATGAAGATTTCCTGCTCCTTCACGGAGCCGACGATTTTATTCTTGAGCCGCACCGTCACCTTAAGCGGCGCTTCGTAGGAGAGTTTGTTCTGCTTGGCATAAAATTCGTCGTACTTTGGCAGGGAGAGCTTGAAACCGGCGAAGTCAAGTTCAAACTTCTTGCCGGAGTAATCCCTAATGGATGAAAATTCGGAAAACACCTCCTTAAGCCCCGTTTCAAGCAACCACTTGAAAGAGGTAATCTGCGGCTCCACCAAATTCGGCAGCGTGGTGAGCGGCTCGGTGTACGCGCCGAAGTATTTCTTCGGCCATGCGGCCGCGAGAGACGTCTTTTGAGTGCTCATGGCTCTTTAAAAAATGAGTAATCGCATGTCATCCGATACATACGCAAAACAAAAAGGCCCCTTTTCTTGTGGGTCTTTGTAAATTGCAGAAAATATGGTTATTGCGTGCTTAGCAAGATATAAGGGCTTCGCCTATAATCCTGCCCGCGCGTGGGGGTCCTCCCCCAAAGGCCTCAACTCACTCGTGAGCGCAGGTGCGGGTAGTATAGCCGAGGGTGGTTTTTCTGTCAAATGTCCTCGGGTGTTTCTGTAAGGAGCACGCGTAATCCGCCTGCTCCCGGATTCGCTCCCTCTCGCGCCGCCGCGTCCGAAAGGTCTCCATACAGAAACACCCTCGCTCTGCTGTATAAAAAAGCACAACGAGCATCTGACCTTCGTTACGAGGATCAGATGCTCGTAAGTGCTCGAATCAATCGAGTGCTCTGCCCTCAACGGACGAAAAAATTCCAGTCCTTATTCTCCTCCCTTGTTCCAGTCCCAGTCACCAGTCCCAGTTATTAGTTAGTGTATACTTATCTCAATGCGCAAACTCTTCGGCATTGAAAGGAACGTCTTCTTCATGGGGCTGGTCTCCTTTTTCAACGACTTCTCAAACGAGATGATTATTTCGGTCTTTCCCGCTTTTTTCAGCTCGGTCTTGAAGTCAGGCGCCGCATCCCTTGGGTTCATTGAAGGGCTTGCGGACGGACTTTCCAATATCACCAAGATTTTTTCAGGAAGGCTTTCGGACCGACTTCAACGAAGAAAATCGTTGGCCCTTATGGGCTACATCCTCTCGGTCGCGACGCGCCCGTTTTATCTCGTTGCCGCCTCTGCCGCTCATGTGCTCGGCATCCGGGTCGTAGACCGCATCGGCAAAGGCGTCCGCGAAGCGCCGCGCGACGCTCTGCTCTCGCTTTCCTCCGCGAATGCGTCAATGGGGCGCAGCTTCGGCTTTCATCGCGCCATGGATTCAATGGGGGCGATTTTGGGGCCTCTCGTCGCCTTTCTCATCCTCACACTCTTCCCGGGAGCGTTTGACGCGGTGTTTATGACCGCCTTTTTTGTCGGCTTGCTCGCATTGTTCTCATTCGTCTTCATTAAGGAAATCAATGCGGTACAGAGGCGGGGGGAAAAAATCCGGCTTCGGCTCAAGGCGCAGACAAAAGAGTTCAGGCGGTTCCTTGTGATTATCTTTATCCTCTCCCTCGCGAATCTCCCCATCGCGCTTCTCCTGCTCCGCACCGGGGACCTCGGTTTGGAGCCGAATTTCATTCCGCTCTTTTACCTCTTCTTCAACGTGTCCTACACGCTCCTTTCGTTCGTGGCCGGACGCATGGCGGACAAAGTGGGCGACAGGCCGGTAATCCTCGGCGGATACCTCCTCATCGGACTCGGATATCTCTTTATGATATACGACCACACGCTCGCCGCGCTTGCGGTCGGCTTCGTTATTATCGGCGCCGGCGGCGCGTTCACCGACGGCATCCAACGCTCGTTTGCTGCGCGGCTCACCGATGCCTCCGAGCGTGGAAGCGCTTACGGCCTCCTCAATGCCGCGATCGGTGCAGGAGTCTTGTTCGCTGGTATAGTCGGCGGATTGCTCTGGCAGTATTTCGGAGCGACGACCGCGCTCTCCCTCTCGCTTGGCCTCATTCTCGCCGCGCTCATCGCCTTCGGCCTCGTGGACGGCAGACACGCCCGCTAATCTTGCTTCCCCCGGATTGCGCATGCGCACAACGCGCTTCAGCGCGATGCTGTTTTCCCCCCGCCCCCTCTATTACATTATTAAATAGAATA
>CAYHPP010000025.1:0-8607 GCA_964358745.1 uncultured Candidatus Saccharibacteria bacterium
TCGGCGCGCACAGTTTTGTCTCTAAAGATGTGCCCCCGAATACGACCGTTGCCGGCGTACCGGCCAAACCGCTGAAGAAATTCACCTAATTTTGTCTGTATGCACTATCCTCTCGCAAAACCTCATATAGGAAAGAAAGAAGAGCGATATGTGCTTGAAGCGCTTCGCTCCGGGGTGCTCTCCATCGGCCCCAAGGTGGAGGCGTTTGAAAAGCGTTTCGCCCGTTTCGTCGGAATGAAGCATGCCGTCGCGGTATCAAGCGGGACAGCCGGACTGCATCTCGCGCTCATTGCCGCGAACATAGGAAAGGGAGATGAAGTGATTACGCCTCCGTTTTCATTCGTCGCGTCCGCGAACGCGATTCTCTATGTGGGCGCGACGCCTGTTTTTGTCGACATTGACCCGGTTGTCTACAACATTGACCCGACACAGATAGAAGCGGCAATCACGCCGCGAACAAAGGCGATACTTGTCGTGCATATCCTGGGGCAAGCCGCTTCAATGGACCCTATCGTTGCCATTGCGAAGAAACATCGCTTGAAAATCATTGAGGACGCCTGCGAGAGCCTCGGCGCTTTGTATCGGGGAGCAAACGGAAAGCGGCGCATGGTCGGCTCTTTCGGAGAATCGGCGGTGTTCGCCTTTATCCGAATAAGCAGATGACGACAGGCGAAGGCGGTATGATTGTGACGAACAGCGCGAGACTCGCCGCTCTGTTCCGGAGTCTACGCAACCAAGGGCGGGGAACGAACAAGGAATGGCTTGACCACGAGCGGCTCGGGTATAATTATCGCCTTCCCGAGATGAGTGCGGCGGTGGGACTCGCGCAGATTGAACGCATCGGATTTCTCATCAGCGAGCGGCAGAAAATAGCGAGGTGGTACAAGAGCGGTCTCTCCCCTCATCAAAGATTGATTACCGTACCTTACACCGCGCCGGAGAACACACACACATGGTTCGTCTATGCCGTGCTTCTTCCGGAGCGCGTTTCAAGGGAGCGGGTCATGGAGCGTCTGAAGCGCGCCGGCATTGCAACCAAACCATACTTGCCGTCCATTCATCTCTTTAGCTTTTATCGCGAGCGATTCGGCTTTCGCAAGGGTAACTTTCCGGTCTCCGAAGAAGTTAGCAGGCGCATACTCGCACTCCCGTTCTACATAGGACTCACGAAAAAAGATGTCGCCCGAATCTGCGCGAGGCTTGTTCAGGCGCTATCATGAGATTAAATCGTATGCCCAACATCTTCAAAGGGAAAATCATCCTTGTTACGGGCGGCACCGGCTCCATCGGCTCCGAGATAGTGCGCCAGCTCTTGACGCACAAGCCTAAAGTCGTCCGCGTGCTCTCGCGCCACGAGGAAGGGCACCATCGCCTGATGCAGGAACTTTCCGCACATGAGGAAAAAGTGCGTTTTATCATCGGCGACATCCGCGACAAAGAGCGCCTCGCCCTCGCGATGGAGGGAGTGGACATCGTCTTTCACGCCGCGGCCCTGAAGCACGTGCCGCTCTGCGAATACAATCCCTTTGAGGCCGTGAAGACGAATATTGTCGGCACGCAAAACGTCATTGAAGCGGCGCGGAACGCCAAGGTGAAGCGCGTCGTCGGCATTTCCACCGATAAAGTCGCGGAGCCGGAGAGCGTACTCGGCGTTTCAAAACTCATGGCGGAAAAGTTGTTTCTGGCCACCTATTTTTACAAAGGCGATACGGGGACCAAATTTACCTGCGTTCGATTCGGCAACGTCCTAGGGAGCCGCGGCAGTATTCTTTCCCTCATTAAATCCAACATCGTCAAAGGACAGCCCATTCCCGTAACGGACCCAGGAATGACCCGTTTCTTTATGACGATACCGGAAGCAGTTTCTTTGGTTCTTGAGGCCGCCGTACTCGGGAAAGGGCAGGAGGTGTTTGTTCTCAAAATGCCGGCGGCGCGGCTCCGCGATGTCATCAAAGCCGGTATCGCGTACTTTGCTCCGAAGTTCGGGAAGAAACCTTCGGAAGTTGCCGTGAAAATCATTGGGAAGAGAAAGGGAGAAAAGATGCATGAAAAACTTCTTGCCGACCATGAGGCAGAGTCCGCGCTCGAAACAGAGACCATGTATATTCTTACTCCGAGCGGCGATGCTTTCGCCACATACAGCGCCGTATACCCGGCGTCTCGCGTTAAAAGAAGCGACAGAAGATTTTCCTCCAAGTTCGCCCGCAAACTCACCCCCAAAGAGCTACAGAGCCGCATTGCGGAAGCGGACCGAAACCATTTCGTATAACCCATGAATGCCATTCGCAAAATCGGCAATCTCCTTCGCCTGCTTTGGCAGGCGTTCGGGAGTTACGCGTGGGGCATCGCGCTTATGGCGGCGCTTTCATTCCTCTCCGGCATTCTGGAAGGCATCGGCATTACGGCGATTATCCCGCTGTTTTCGTTCATTGGTGGAGGAGAGCATGCAGCCGACGACATTTCTCTTGCCATCGCCGGACTCTTCCGCCTCGCGCACCTTCCGTTTACCGCGAAGTTCCTCCTTATCTTCATGGCGGCGCTCTTCCTCGCTAAGGCGCTCTTTCTCTTTATCTCGCAACAGATAACGGCAAAAATCATGGCGGATTTTGAGGAGCGTACGCGCGCCACTCTGCTTCGGGCGACGTTTGCCGCGAAGTGGCCGTCCCTCTCGTCGCAGAAAGTGGGGCACCTTGACCAAATGCTTACGACCGAAGTCACGGCGAGCTCCTCAATCCTCTACTACCTAAGTAGCGCCGTGCTTGTTCTCGCGAACCTCATCGTCTACAGCATTCTTGTTTTCAACATCTCTTCCGTCATCGCGCTCCTCGCTTTTTTCTCGGGCATCATCATCTTTTTCGCCTTTCTGCCGCTTCTGCGCCGCGTGAAGATTATTTCCATTGACATGGTGCGCGAAAACAAAAAGCTTGCCCACTTCGCGAACGAACACGTTATCGGAGCGAAAACCTTGAAGGCCATGCATCTCGAGCGGCAGATACTCGAAAGGGGAGCCGCGCTCCTCTCCCGTATGCGCGCGCTCTACCTCAAGATCTCGTTCGTTCGAAACCTCTCCGCCTCCCTGCTTCAACTCACCGGCGTCTTTTTTGTGGTTGGCCTTTTCGCGTTCCTCTACAAGACATCTTCTTTCGAGTTCGCTTCCTTCGCCGTAGTGGTATATGCTCTGAACAAAGTAATTACCAACATACAGTATGCGCAGAATCAAGCTCATGTGATGAGCGCTCAAACTCCATATTTGGAAAGCATTCTGCTCTATGAGGATGAGGCACGGAAAAATCGTGAATCCGATACCGGAACTATTCCATTCCGATTTGAAAAGGAGCTGACATTCTCAAATGCCGATTTTAAGTATCGTCCCGGAGAGCCGGCGCTTTCTAGCGTTACTCTTTCAATAAAAAGGGGAGAGATGGTCGGGCTTATCGGCCCGTCCGGTTCGGGAAAGACAACGGTGGTGGACCTGCTCCTTCGGCTTATAGAACCGGAGCGGGGTGCCATTCTTCTTGACGGCATACCAAGCGCCGATGTGCGCCTTTCCGAATGGCGCAACCGTATCGGTTATATGTCGCAGGACGTGTTTCTGCTGAATGATACGATAGAAAACAACATTCGGTTTTACGACGCTTCACTCTCCGAAAGCGACATCATAGAGGCTTCCCGCGTGGCGAACATATACGACTTCGTGCAGAGCTTGCCCGATGGTTTAAAAACGACGGTGGGGGAGCGGGGACTCTCGCTTTCGGTGGGGCAGCGCCAACGCATCGCGCTTGCGCGGGTGCTTGCGCGGAAGCCGGAGCTTCTCATTCTTGACGAGGCGACGAGCGCGCTTGACAACGAATCTGAAGCGCTCATTCAGAAATCAATCGAGCGATTGCGAGGCGGCGTAACAGTGGTGGTCATCGCCCATCGGCTCTCCACCATCATGCATGCCGACCGGCTTTATCTTCTTGAGAAGGGGAAGGTCACGGAGGAGGGGAGGCCCGATGTTCTCCTGAAGCAGGAGGGTTCTCGATTTGCCCGGTTGTATCATTCACACTCAAGCCCAATAATAGGTGTTAAACACCTCAAATCTTGAGGTGTTTAACACCTAAATTTATCGTTTCGTAATTCAAGATATGACTATGAGCATCCACGGAACCAACGACGAACTTAAAAGCAAAGTAATGCACTGGTGGAACAACTATCCTTTCACCTACTTCGTCAAAGAGGAGATAGGCAGCTGGGCTTTTTTCCGTAATGTTGACCGCAAGATTTTCAAATGGTGTCCCTGGGCGCACGATGGTTACCCCCTGTTTTCAAAGTTCGTTCCGTACAAGGAGCTCGCCGGAAAGAGGGTGCTTGATATCGGTTGCGGCACCGGCTGGAGCACGGAACAGTTCGCGCGTATGGGGGCGAAGGTGTCCGCGATTGACCTTACCGAGAAGGCGATTGAACTCACCAAGAAGCGCTTCGCGCTCTACCACCTTGACGCCGACATACGGGTGGGTGATGCGGAAAGGATACCGTATCCCGACGAAACCTTTGACTATGTATTTGTGTGGGGAGTCCTCATGCACACGCCGAACACCGAAGGCGCCATTCGCGAGATTTTCCGCGTCCTCAAGCCGGGCGGCCGCGCGGCGGCTATGATGTACAACAAAAATTCCTTGCACTGGCGGTGGTTCATATTCTTTGGCAAAGGCATCTTGCGCGGCGGACTCCGAAAACGCTCCGTGCAGGAGCTCACCAATCGCTACACGGATGGCGCGGAAATCGGCGGCAATATGCTCACGAAGTTTTATACCCCCGAAGAGCTCAAGCGACTCTGGTCGGTGTTTCCGAAAGTCTCGGTAGCCACTTACGATAACCCCGACATACTGGATGTATTTCCGCACCGCCTGCTTCCTCTTGGGAGATTACTTCCGAGGAAACTGAAACAGCGCCTCGCGAACCGCTTTGGACTCTTGGCGTGGATAGAAGCGCGGAAGTAGTTAGTAGAAAGTAGCTAGTAGCTAGTAGTTAGTTGAGGGGAAAATCCTCAATCCTTGCTCGACTGAACAGTCGTTCGGGCGGCTTCATCCTCGATTTTTCAATAATCCAACAATTTTTTCATGAAGCTTTTTTTTATCGGCTGGCAGGGAAGCGACCTCGGGCTCACCGACGCGGCGCGGAATCTTAAGACGCATCATGAGATTTCGTATTGGAGCGGGGACGGCAAGGAGTTTGAATCACTGCGGGCGGAATTTCCCGGAACTATCTTCCACGACCATTTTGACGCGCTGTACGGCATTCCCCCCGCGGGAATTGACGCGTCCGCATTTCCGCCGCCTGATGCCGCGCTTCTTTTAGAGCTTCTCAAAACGGAATCCATCGTGCTCACCATGATGAATAAGCGTTTTGAAAGCGCTCTTACCAGCGAGCGAAAACATCTCTATTACACGCTAGTTCGCTACTGGCGCGGAGTGCTTCTAAAGCTGCGCCCCGATGCGATTATCTTTCCTTGCGCGCCGCACACCGTCTATGATTACGTCATTTACGGACTGGCAAAACATCTCGGCATACGGTGCATCATGTTTGAACTTACCGTTGTTGGAGCGCGCTCCATCGTGATGGAGGATTACGAGGTTGGAAGCGCCACCCTTGCGCAAAGAATCGCCCATGCCAAAACGGAGTCTCGCAAGGAAGCGCGCGACCTTCCGCCGGATATCCGCGAGTATTACGAATGGCAGATGAATCCGGAAGCCACGCACACTCCGCTCTATATGCGGCAGCAGCTTGGGAGGTACGCAGGACTCAAAAAAGTGCCGATTAAATTCAAGTCGGTCTGGGATACGCTCGTCGTTCACAAAGACTTGCGAGCGCTTGGGAAGGTTTTGACGCACATTCCAAGACGGCTTATGAGAAACATGAGAACGGAGTACATAAGCCTCCAAACCGCTCCCGACTTCGCACAGAAATTCATCTACGCGCCGCTTAGTTTCCAGCCCGAACGGACCTCCAGCCCGCAGGGAGGAGTGTTTGTGGACCAGCTCCTTATGATTGAAATGCTCTCCGCGAGCGTTCCCGAAGACTGGTTGATTTACGTGAAAGAGCACCCAGCACAATGGCTGCACCGCGGTCCCGATTTCTTCAGCTACCGGTATCGCGGGTATTACGAGTCAATCGCGCGGCTCAAAAATGTGAAGCTTGTTCCTGTAGACACCGACACCTTCACCCTCACCAATCATTCGAGAGCGCTCGCCACCGTAACCGGCACTGCAGGTTTTGAGGCGATTTTTCGCGGCAAATCCGTTCTGATATTCGGGTTTCCGTGGTATCTGCACGCACCGGGACTTTTTCGCGTAAGCAGTGTTTCAGAAATTAAGGCCGCAATCAGTACTATCATCTCCGGTTTCGCGCCCTCCCGCGAAGCCGTCCTGCAATATCTCTATTGTCTTGGAAAACAAAGTTTTGTAGGCTACTGCGAACACCATGGGAGGGACATGCAATACTTATCTGCGTCCCAAAATGCGGAGGTGCTTGCGGAAGTCATTGAAACAGAATTGCAAGAATTAAAGTTGTAATAAGGCATATGAAAACTGATATATTGCGCGGGAAGTCAGTCCTTATAACGGGGGGCACGGGCTCGTTCGGCAAGAGCTTCGTGCAGGCATTGCTCGCGGACCGCGCCGCCAAAAAAGTCATCGTGTTCAGTCGCGATGAGTTGAAGCAGCACCACGCGGAGCAGGAACTCAAGGACCCGCGGGTTCGTTTTTTTATCGGGGACATACGCGACATAGAGCGTCTTCGGCGCGCGTTTTCTGGAGTGGACATTGTCGTGCACGCGGCGGCATTAAAGCAGGTCCCCGCGCTTGAATATAATCCGTTTGAAGCGGTGAAGACGAACGTCTTGGGCACGCAAAATGTCATCGAAGCCGCGATTGACCAAAACGTGGACCGCGTTCTTCTTGTGTCTACGGACAAGGCGGCGTATCCCGGGAACCTCTACGGCGCGACCAAGCTTTGCGCCGAGCGCCTGTTCCTCTCCGCCAATTCGTACTCGGGCGGGAAGACCTCCTTCTCTGTCGTACGCTACGGGAATGTGCTCGGGAGTCGCGGTAGTTTTGTGGAAACACTCCAGAAAAACGGGAGAAACGGAGAAACCGTGGAGATTACCGACCCCGAAATGACACGGTTCTGGATTAGTCTCCGCCAGGCGCATGACCTCGTGCTCTTCGCGCTGTTGCACATGGAAGGAGGCGAGATTTTTATTCCGAAGATTCCCAGCATGAAAATCGGCGACCTCGTCCATGCGCTTCTCCCCAAGGCGAAGAAGAAAATCGTCGGACTGCGGGCTGGGGAAAAACTGCATGAGGTGCTCCTCACCGACCAGGAATCGCGGCACGCGATCGAGGGGAGCACCTGCTTCATCGTGCTCCCCGAATTTGTTTTTTGGTCCGGTCCGGAACAGTATCGCAAATTCCGCCGAATGGGAAAAGACGTTCCCGCCGGATTTTGCTACCGGAGCGAAGCGAACAAGGAGTGGCTCACGCCGTCCGCACTGAAGAAACTGCTTAATGAAAATGATACCCTATAGCCATCAATCCATCGGCGCGGACGATGTGAACGCGGTTGTGCAGGTGTTATGGTCGGACTACCTCACGCAAGGTCCGAAGGTAAAGGAGTTTGAAACGGCTTTGGCAGAGAAAACAGGCAGCCGGTTTGCGGTCGCGTTTTCTTCCGGCACCGCGGCGCTTGAGGCGGCATTCTTTGCCGGCGGCATCAAGCGGGGAGACGAAGTCATCACCTCCCCGCTTACTTTTGCGGCGACCGCGAACGCGGCGCTCTCTGCGGGGGCGCGGGTAGTTTTTGCCGACATTGAAGAAGAGAGTGGAAACATTGACCCGGAAGAGGTGAGAGGGAAAATCACAAGGAAAACCAAAGCCATTGTTCCCGTGGACTATGGCGGGCTTCCGGCGCGGCTTGCGGAACTGAAGAAACTCTCCTCCGCGCGCGGCATTCTGCTCATAGAGGACGCGGCGCACGCCCTTGGCGCCTCTTTGGGCGGGAAGAAGGTCGGGAGCATCGCGGACATGACCATGTTCAGTTTTCATCCGGTGAAATCAATCACGACCGGGGAGGGAGGAGCGATTACGACAAACCGCAGGGACTTCTATGAAAAGCTACTGTGCTTTCGCGAGCACGGCATCACTAAAGACCCGAGGAGGTTTTTACGGAAAAGCGAGGGAGGATGGTATTGTGAAATGCAGACTCTCGGGCACAACTACCGACTTACCGACATCCAATGCGCGCTTGGCATTTCTCAGCTCAAAAAGCTGGAAAGATTTATACAAAAGCGGCGCGCGCTTGCGAATCGTTACCATGACAATTTTTCAAAAAACAGCAATCTTATACTCCCTTGCGAGTATAGCGGGGCGCGGAGCGCCTGGCATTTGTATCCTCTGCGGCTCAAGGGAAACGGAGTAAAACGGCGCCCCGAGATTTTCCGGAAACTCCGCGAAAAAGGCATCGGGGTTCAGGTTCACTATATCCCGGTGTACCTACACCCGTACTATCGGAAACTGGGCTATAGAAAAGGCCTTTGTCCGAGAGCCGAGGCGTTTTATGAAGCCGAAC
>CAYHPP010000026.1:0-8292 GCA_964358745.1 uncultured Candidatus Saccharibacteria bacterium
AAGGAGATGAGGTGATGGGAGGACGGGTTCGGGTCAAGGTGGTAAAAAACAAGGTAGCCGCGCCGTTCAAGCAAACTGAATTTGACCTCATGTACAACGAGGGCATTTCGCGCGAAGGCGAGCTTATCGCGCTTGGGGAAAAGCTTGGACTCGTGAAAAAAACGGGCGCGTCCTATGAGTATGACGGCGTGAAATTGGGGCGTGGATACGACGCAACCCGCCAGTTTCTCCGGGAAAACAAAAAAGTCTCCGGTGAAATTCTCCGCGCAATCACCAAGCGATTGAAGGACGGCGGCCCGGTGGAGGTGAGCGCGGGTGAAGAATCGGGAACTGAATAATATCGCCTCTGTCCTTTATCTGCATCCCTGTGCTAACATAATCCTATTCGTAGTTATCCGCCCGGATGAATAGTCACCCATTCGGACGGGTTCGTATAGTCGTATAATTCGCATATCGCATGAATATCAACAAAGTCTTTCTTTATGGGAATCTCACGCGCGACCCGGAGCTGAAAGCTCTCCCCAGCGGAAGCCAGGTCGCGGAATTTGCGGTGGCGACAAACCGCGTCTACAAGGATAAAAATGGCGCGAAACAGGAAGAAGTGGATTTCCACAACATCGTCGCATTCGGCCGCCAAGCGGAAGTCATCGGTCAATATCTTAAAAAAGGCCGCCCCATCTTCATTGAAGGCAGAATCAGGACGCGAAGCTGGGACGCGAAAGACGGAAGCGGAAAGCGGTACCGGACCGAAGTCGTACTTGAAGGTTTTCAATTCGGTCCGAGCCTCCGGAGCGAATCCGGCGGAGGTAGCCGAGGAAACGCGCGAAACGATGCATCTCCAAAAAGCGAGGAGCCGACCGGCATTCAATATCCGCAGGAAGAAATCAACGCGGAGGATATACCGTTCTAGGCTCTAGGCAAGAAGGCGCTAGGCTCTAGAAGAAACCAAGCCAGGAAGAAACGCCGAACAACCGGCGTTTGCTCTTCCTAGTGCCTAGCTCCTGTCCTCTACCTCACCACATACGGCAGGAGCCCCATGTACCGTGCGCGTTTTACCGCAAGCGCAAGCTGCCGCTGATATTTTGCCGACACGCCCGTGTGCTTCGCGCCTTGAATGCGTCCGTGAGGATTCAAAAACTTCTTGAGCAGTTCAACATCCTTGTAGTCAATATGCTTGATGTTGTTCTGCGAGAAATAGCACTGCTTGGTCTTTTTTTCCATATGAATAGGCCCTAGGTTACTAGGCTCTAGGCTCTAGGTCAAGACTCCTGTCTTCCTAGTGCCTAGCGCCTTCTTCCCTAGCGCCTAGCTAGCTCGTTCTACATACTCCCCCGTTTCCGTATTGATGCGCACCGTATCCCCTTCATTGATGAACATCGGGGCGCTTACGGTCGCTCCTGTTTCAAGGGTAATGGTTTTCGCCCCTCCCTTCGCGGTATCGCCCTTCACTGCGGGAGGCGCCTCAATCACTTTGAGATCCACCTTGATGGGGAGCTTTAAGCCTATCATCTTGCCGTTCCACGTAAGCACGGCAACAAGACTGTTTGACTTTAGAAACTGCCCGCCCTTGCCAACCACGTCTCCTTTAAGCGGAAACCGTTTGGAGGGGTCACCTGATTCGCAGAACCAATGCTCGCCGCGATTCGTATAGAGGTATTTGATATCGCGCGAGTCAATCTCTGCCTCATCAACTTTGTCCGCCTGATGGAACGTTATCTCCGTCACTTTTCCAGTAAAGAGATTCTTGAGTTTGGTTTGGTTTACTGGCTTCCGCTGTTGCATCCGAAAAATGCGCGCGTCAAGCACTTCAAAGGGCTGGCCATCGTAGACTATGTACTTCTTTGAAAGAATTTCGTTGTAGGTAAGCATGAAGAGAGGCGCTAGGCATTAGGCGCTAGGCTTTAGGAGAATCGGTTTCCTAGAGCCTAGAGCCTTCTTTCCTAAAGCCTAGAATTATTCGGCTATCAGTTTCTCCAACGACTTATCAAGCTCAACTTCGGAAACGGGAGCGCTTGCCGGTACCCCTCGGGGGACTTCTTTTCGTTCACGCCGATCGGCTCGCGGACGGCCCAGTGTAAGCGTGTGCTCGCGGACGGTTTTAATGAGAAGGTAGCGAAGAAGGTTGGGGAACCCTTTTAGGCCCCGCTCAATTTGTAGCGTACTTTCCGGAGAGGCTTCAAACTTCAACCATCCGAAGTAGGCGTTTACATGTTTTTGATAGCCCTCGCTTGTGCGTTTGTACATCGGATACGCGAGCTGGCGTAATCTAGGAAATTCCTCGGAGATAATGGCCGCTTTTTCCCGATCAAGCACGTCCTTAAGCCCCGTAACCTCGCGTGACAAATCAGCTTCGGGAACCGCCGGCATGATAAGGTAGCCGACCTCATAAATACGGCCTTCCGTTTCCTCGCGCGGCTCGGCTTCTTCCGGCAGAGAAACGGCATGAGGGAGAGAATCCCCTTGCGTGGTGTCTTCAGTCATAGAGATGCTTTATGGATAATAGATAACCGACCCTGTCGGTTACCAAAGCTAAGCTAGGATAGCTTACCACGCTTGATTTTGCGATGCAACCTTTTAGGTGTTAAACACCTCAAGCTTGAGGTGTTTAACACCTAAAGATGTAAAAACTCCTCGGTGTTCTTCAAGAGCTGCACCCGTACTTTTTCTTCATCTTCATTTCTAATGCGGGCGATTGCTTTTACAACCTCCACTACATATGCAGGTTCGTTTCGCTTGCCGCGGTACGGCGCGGGGGCGACGTAGGGCGCGTCAGTTTCGGAGAGAATCCGGTCAAGCGGAAGGTAACGAATGATTTCGTCGTAGCTTCGCGCGAAGGTAATGACGCCAGTAAAGGAAAAGGTGAATCCGGCATCAAGAAACGGTTTGGCTTCTTCAGTTGTGCCGGCGAAAAAGTGCAGGTTGCCGGGCCTCCGACCAGTTTCAAGTTTCAAGTTGTAAGTTGTAAGTATGCTGAAGGCGTCGTCGTAGGCGGAACGGCCGGAGCCATCCTGCCCCGAGCTTGTCGAGGAGTTGCGGAGGTGCAACATAAGCGGCTTTTTCACTTCAATCGCCAACTCAATCTGCTTCCTAAACGCCTCTTCCTGTTTTTTATTCGCAGTATTCGCATTGTCTCCATTCGTATCATTCGCATTATGTCGATAATAATCCAGCCCACACTCTCCAATCGCCACCACCTTCGGGTGCAGCGCGAGCTTTCGGTAATATTTGTAATCAAACTCTTCCCCGCGCGAGGTAAACTCCTTCCCGCCTTCTCCAATCTCATCTTTGTCATGAAAACTCTTGCCGGTGTGAATCGGATGAAGGCCAACCGTTGCATACACTCCACCGTGCTTTTCTGCCAATTCTACCGCCGCGCGCGAAGTGTCTTTTTGCGTTCCGACCACATTCACAAAAACCCCCGCTTCAAGCGCGCGCCGTATCACCTCATCGCGGTCGCCATCAAACGCCGCGAAGTTTGGGTGGGCGTGGACATCAAAAAATCGTGTAGCCATTGAATACAATTCTGTCTACTCCTTCCTTGGGAAAAGGGGCTTCACGGGAGCGGTGTTGTTTTTGATGAGCTCGCGAATGGCAAGAGCGGTTTGCGGTAAGATGGGTTCAAGGTCAGAGGTGAGATTACAGAGGTCGCGAACAAGCTTTGAAATAACAGCTGTGGCGGCGATTTTGTCTTTTTTTACCAGCTCAAAGGGTTTTGTCTCCTGGATTTTTTTATCAAGCGCGGAAACGCGGTTTGAAACCTCCGCGGCGGCGGCCTGCACATCAAATCTTTCCAGCGCCGTTTTACATTTCTCTGACATCTCCCCGCTCAATGCGGAAACCGGCGATTCTAAATTCATTGCCGCCATTTTAAGAATCCGCGAGACGAGATTCCCTACCCCATTCGCGAGGTCGGCATTATACGCATCCTTAAACCGCGAAGTCGTGAAATCGCTGTCCTCAAAGGGGTGCATGTGCCGCGCGAGAAACCAACGCACCGCGTCGGTCCCGTACTCATTCACAAGGGCGAAGGGGTCAACCGCATTGCCAAGCGATTTACTCATCTTTTGTCCGCCGCTTGTGATAAAGCCGTGGATGACAATCTGCCGTGAAGGAGAAAGGTCTGCCGCGTGAAGCATCGCCTGCCACATCGCCGCCTGTTGGCGCACCTGGTCTTTGCCCGCAAACTGAACGACTCCGCCCGAATCAATCCACCATTTCTCAAACAAATCGGGTTTACCCTGAGCTTTGTCGAAGGGCCAGCCGATGGCAGAGATATAGTTCACAAGCGCGTCAAACCAGACATACATGGTCTGCGTCTCATCATCGGGCACCGAAATCCCCCACGGCTGTTTCTCCGTCAGACGGGAGATGCTGAAATCCTGAAGGCCGCGAGCGACAAACGCCTTTATCTCATTGAAGCGCGTGTCCGGCACCACAAAATCAGGCCGGTCGGCGTAGAGCTTCTTCAAGAAATCCTCAAACGCCGAGAATTTGAAAAAATAATTTTCTTCGTCAATCGTCTCAAGTGCTAATTTCGGGTGAAGCGGGCATTTCCCATTATCTAGTTCGGAATCGGTCTTCGGCAGTTCACAGCCGACGCAGTACTTCGCCTGATATTTCTTTTTATAAATAAAACCGCGCTCGCGGCAACGCTGCCAAAATTCACCGGCGGCTTCTTTATGGCGAGCATCGCTTGTCCGAATGAAATTAATGTCTGGCGAAATCCCGAGAGCCAGAAGCAATGCCTTAAACTTCGCCGCATAACCGTCAACGTACTCTTGCAGTTCCTTACCCTCTTTCTCCGCCGCTCGGTAAATTTTAAGCCCGTGCTCGTCGGTGCCGGTGTTGAAAAAGACTTCACGGCCAGCGAGACGGTTTGCACGGACAAAAATGTCAGCCGACACCAACTCAAACGCGAAACCGATGTGGGGGTCGGCGTTGATATACGGAAGGGTGGTTGTCACATAGAGCGTCCTCGGCATGAAGAACTTCTAACGATTAACTTTTCACTGTTAACGGATGTGGAATCAGTAGTTAAAAGTCAAAGGTTAAAAGTTAACTGTTGACGGCAATTTTACGCTTTTGCACGTCATCAAGATATTCCATAAGCAGAGCGGCGATAGGAACCGAAATGAGGAACCCGAGAAATCCGCCGAGTTGCGCTCCGATGATAAGGGCCAAAATGACGGTTATGGGAGGCACGCCGATAATTTTCTTGACGACAAGCGGATAAATGAGGTGATTCTCAAACTGCTGGATGATGAGGTAAACGCCGGCCACGAGAAACGCAAATGAAAAGCTCCCCGCGCCGTAGGCGATCGCAATAGCGGGAATGGAGGCGAGAATCGGCCCGAAAAGCGGGATGGTTTCAAGAATGGCGGCGAGCGCCGCGAGAAACAGCGCATTTTTGATGCCGACAATGGTGAGCCCCAGGTACACAAGAATACCAACGAGCGCGGCAAGAAGTATCTGCCCCTGAATCCAGAAACCGATTTTGCGCTGTGTTCGCTTCCAGAGCCCGATAACATACTGCTCGTGTCGCTCCGGCGTCACGATTCGGAGAAACGCGGCCACACCGTCTTCTTGCACCGCGAGATAGAACGACAACACGATAATGAGAATGAACTGGAGAATACCGCCGAAAACGATTGAAACATTATCCCAGAATCCTTTTGCAAAACTTCCGAGTATCTGGCTCAAATCCAGAAATACGGCGGTGAGCGACGAAGGCTCGGCTGTCCCGGTAATGCCCCGTGAAAGGGTTTGCGCAAAGTCGGCGCCCTGCATAACCGGAGCGCTCGGCGCGGCGATAGGCACCGACACCTGGTCAAGAAGCTCTGGAATAGCACGGAGAAAGTTCGCGGTGTCCGACAGGAGGAACGGAACAAAAAAATAGAAGATGCCGACAAAGGCGACGGATAGGATGATGTATATTGAGAGGACCGCGATGATGCGGGGGATGTTGAACCTCTTGAGTCGCAGGGTTATGGGCTCAATGGAAGAAGCGATGACAACCGCCGTGAGTACGACGAGGAGCAGGCTGCGGAGATAAAAGAGAAGCGCAAAACCAAGCAGAACGAGCATGGCCCGAAAAAGCGTTCCGGTCGTAATGCTTATGTTCATAAAAGGAGGTTCCGCCATAGGGTGATGATACCATGTCAACCAGAAATACGTGATACGAATGTCGCGAATTAATGTACGAATGCTGCGAATATGCAAATTGAGGAGGCCTGGGATTCGTGGATTCGTGGCATTCGCATGGTAATTTGTTGCATTCGTATCATTGTTTTATATTCTCTTGCCGCTAAAGGTACAGTAATTTCTTGAGCTCTTTCCTGTTCTTGACGGGTCCGATGAGCGCGAGATTGAGCCCTGACGGAATGAAGTAGGCGTCAACAAGCCGCTTCACGTCGGACGCGCTCACTTTTCGTACTTTTTCCGCGACCTCATGAGGAAGCTGCAGGGGTTTCCGGACGATTTCCTGAAACCCATAAAATTCGGCAAGCGAATCAGACGACTCCAGCCCGAGATACATGTTGCCGATGAGATACTCTTTCACCCTCGCAAGCTCTTCGGCGCCCACGGGCGCCTTTTTAAGACGCCTCAATTCTTCCATGAGCGCGGAAACGGCCTCGGCAAGGCGCTTCGCGGGGACACCGGCGGTGACTTCAAGAAATCCGTGGTCGGTAAACGATTCGTGCGCCGCACCCACATAGTAGCAGATGCCTAACTCGTCGCGCATTTTCTGGAAGAGTCGCGAACTCATGCCGCCGCCAAGCACCCCCGCAGCAACTCGCATCGTGGGCATCGCTTCATCGTAAAGGTCAAAGGTCCGAAGCGCGAGCGCGAGATGCACCTGATCCGTGTCTTTATAGACAAGCGAGAGGTTGGGTCTCCGTTGCTTTTCCTTGACGGCCACCTTTGGGTGCTTCTGTCCGCTTGGCATCCCGGCAAACGCTCTCTCTACCCTCTCTTCGGCTTCCTGCGGCTCAATGTGTCCGGCCACGACAACCGTCGTGGCCCCGGAAAGATAGTGCTTCTTCCGGTACGCCGCCATATTCTCGCGCGTCATGCCCCGCACCGTCGCCTCCGACCCGGCGATGTCCCATCCGGCCGGCTGGTCGCCGTAGAGAAGCGCCATCAAGACATCGTGAATGTGGCGCGTCGGCATATCCCGATACATGCGGATTTCCTCAATGATGACTCCCTTCTCCTTTTCAAGTTCCGGCTTAGGGAACGTGGAGTTGAGGTAGATGTCGGAAACAACGTCAAGAATCGTGCCGACATGCTTGCGGTCGGATTTGGCGTAGTAGCCCGTCATCTCCTGCGCGGTGAAGGCGTTGTATTGAGAACCGAGACCGTCAAGCTCGCGGACGATATCTATCGGCTTCGGCCGCTTCTCTGTGCCTTTGAAACACATGTGTTCCAAAAAGTGCGAGAGGCCGCTTATCTTTTTCGTCTCGTATTTTGACCCGGCCTCCACGAGCACCATAACGGTGACCGTCGGATTATCCTTCATGGGAACCGTGATGAGCCGCAGGCCGTTTGGAAGGATTTTTTTGGAAAAATTCATAAAATCTAAAGGAGTTCAAGAAAATCCTCCCTTGAAATCTTCACATCTTTAATAATCGCAAGGAGAGTGCCCTTGGGAATATCTTTGGAGTGAACGGGAACAGTCGTGCGCCTGCCGTCGGAATGCTTGAGAACAAGATGACTTCCGCTCATCTTCCTATGCTTAATAAACCCAACTGATTCCAAGACACGAATCAATTCTTTGGATTTAACGGCCGGCAATCTAGGCATATGTTTTCTTCAGAGGAAAAGAAATGGTCTCAAATGATTCAAAACTCGCGTCTTCGGGAATCGCTTCCCTATCATCTACAAGACTTTCAACGTAAACTTTGATTGCATCCCGCAGATTTCTTTTGGTGTCAGTAATCGTTTTGCCAAAAGTGTGGCAACCGGGAAGCGCCGGCACGTAGCCGTGAAAAAACTTCCCGTCCGGTTCAATGATTGTCCTGTAAGTATAATGTCTCATGGCGCAGATAATGGTAGCACAAAACTAACTGCATTCAAATGCATGTAAACTCCCCTAGAGCTATTGTGTCTGCTCGTAGGCCTCTTTGATTATTTCAAAAACATAATCAACATCATCATCGCCCCTAAAGTTGGTTCGCCCTTTCCGTAAAGTTGGATGAGGTCGGCAAAATGCTCGGCGGTTGGAACGGACAGCTTACAAAACAAAACTCTCCAGCGAAAGCCGGAGAGAAATGAAGAAAGTTGCGACACGGC
>CAYHPP010000027.1:0-8183 GCA_964358745.1 uncultured Candidatus Saccharibacteria bacterium
GTCGAACTCTGAGCGAGTCGAACCAGAATACCTACGAATGGGAACACCCTGCGCTTGCGCCGAGGTCTTTGGGGCGGCCCGGCAGGTCTCTCGCCCTGCGGTGCCGCTCTTAATCTTCACTTTCGAGATTAATGATGTTCCATTTTTATCGGCGAAATGACGCTCGACCACCATCATTATGCCTCCTTCCTTCTATCTATACACAGGGTAATTCTTCTGGTACTGTACATTGCAGAGTTACAACTGGCATGAAATATGAAACCAACACACAAACGTTACCAAAAGATGCAAGCGTTCTTTGCAAATCTCCCGCAAGGCCTTACTCACGGAGAAGTTGCAGAAAGACTTGGAAAGCCGATAAACACGACAACTCGTTGGGGTAAGAGATTCGGTTACTCATTCATTGACGGCCGAAACCAAGGATGTCGTCGGCTTACGGAGGATACACGCACTCGTTACCGGCAAGTCCTTTCTCTAGCGGCGAGACAAGGATTGACGCTGGAGAGGAGCGGCTCCCTCCTCGGTCTCACTAGGGAACGAGCCCGTCAGCTTTTTGGAATTTTTCAAATCAAGCGATAAACGAAAATCGTGCGCCACGCGGCCTCAATCGGGAGGCCGCTTTTTCTTTCCTCCCTGTCTTCAACTTTTAAGCGCTGCTTGCATTTTTTCCGCTACAAGCGCGCGCTCGTTACCATCATATTCTTTGCCGACCCAAAGCGAAAACGAGTCTTGGCCGTAGCGCGGCATGACGTGCACGTGCGCGTGGAAAACAATCTGCCCCGCGGCTTCGCCGTTGTTCATGCCGATGTTCACTCCCTTTGCGCCAAGTTTCAGAATAGCATCCGATATTTTTTTCGAAGCTACCGCTACTTTTGCGAACATCTCATCAGGCATATCGTGGACGTTTTTGAAATGTTTTTTGGGTATCACCAAAGTATGGCCCGGATTTACCGGTTTGATATCAAGAAATGCGAGCACGTCCTCGTCCTCGTACACTTTGGTGGACGGTAGCTCGCCCTTGATGATTTTGCAAAAGATGCAGTCGGTTTTCATAGTAGATACGCTTAACGAATGGCGCATGCGAATGTGGGACACCCAGTCTACGACTATTCCACTGCGCTCCCGCGCGCCGTCTTCGGTGCGGGGAGGCAATGTCTCTCGCACTGCGGTGCCGCTCTTAATCTTCACAAACAAATTATACTCCGTCGCCCCGCCGATGCCAAAAGCATCGGCGGGGCATCTCCGGTTCTTAAAAAGAAAGGCCCTGTTTTACATAGGGCCCGGACCGACTGGCACAATATCGTGCTCTCACGTGGTGAGGCAATCAATCATTGATTTGATGGCGCTTGCTGGTTTGGTCAAACGCTTCAAGGCGGCAACTGTGTTTCCGTGGGGATTGTCTATCTCCTGCCAGTGCACACCATAGGGTTGGCTGGTTTCCAGACGGCATATTACCAGCTTAAAATCTAGGATTTTTTCTCTGAACCACGACACAGCTCTTTTCCCCGAAGGAATAGTCGCTGTGTCCCAAGATTCCAGCTCTGGGAAATGCATGACGATTGCTTCCTCTGGCTCCATGCGGACGACAGCAACAACTATGCCTCCGCAACAGTCAAATTCCCAACCCAAAACAACCGATGTGTGAAATATTCTGCCGTGGAACGAGTTCCAAAACAGATGCCACATTTTATCCGATTTCGCGAGGACCGATTTTATCACAACTTCCGCATCGCCTTTTAGCTTTTCCAATTCCTTTTGCTTTTTGTATCTCAAGACACATGTGCGGTGAGCTTGTGCCGAATCTCTCTTTTGTTTTTCCTCCATCTTTGCTGTCTGAGCCGCCACAGCGCGGTCAACCAGTTTATCTAGTATTTGATTGCTCATGTTTTATTCTTTCGATGTGCAGTCCGTTTCTATTTCTACTCTTTTGGTAAAGGTATGTCAATCATTGGGTTACCGCGTGATACAATAGCGCCATGCCAAAGTATGCGGTGCGGGAAGCGCCTCCGTCTGAAATTGAAAAGAATCTTGTGGGGTATTCGCCGCTAGTGCGGCAGCTTTTGTATGGGCGGGGTATCACGAATGCGGAAGAAGCGGAGAAATTCCTCAATCCGCACTACGACAATCACTCACACGCCCCGTTTTTGATGAAAGACATGGAGAAAGCGGTGGAACGGATTTTGAAGGCGATCCAGGGGAACGAGCGCATCGCGATTTTTAGCGACTATGATGCCGACGGTATTCCCGGAGCCGTCGTACTTCACGACTTTTTCAAACGAGTCGGCCACCTGAATTTTGAAAACTACATTCCCGATCGGCACGGCGAGGGTTTCGGATTAAGCCATGAGGCGGTAGCCGAGCTCGTAGGGCGCGGAGCGACACTTCTTATCACTGTTGACTGCGGCATTACCGATGCGGAAGAGGTGGCCCGCGCGAATGAGCTTGGCATGGAGGTCATTATTACCGACCACCACTTGCCCAATGGATCCCTCCCTCCCGCCTATGCCATTTTGAACCCTAAACAGTCCGACTGCGCGTATCCCGAAAAAATGCTCTGCGGCGCCGGCGTCGTCTTCAAATTGATTCAGGCCCTCTGTTTCGAAATTCGAAATTCGAAATTCGGTATTCCAGCAGCCACTTTTCCTGTCGGACAGGAAAAGTGGCTGCTGGACATGGTCGGCCTCGCTACCCTCTCCGACATGGTGCCGCTCACCGGAGAAAACAGAGTCTTTGCGCATTTCGGGCTGAAGGTGCTCCGAAAATCTCGGCGGCGCGGCCTCCACGAACTACTCTCCGTGCTCCGTCTCAATCGCTCTGAGCTTACTGAAGACGACGTCGGGTTTTCCATCACGCCCCGCGTCAACGCTGCTTCGCGCATGGGCGTGCCTATGGATGCATTCCGCCTCTTTGCAACGACCGATGAAGGCGAGGCCGCGACGCTTGCGCGGCATTTAGACAAAATCAATAATGAGCGAAAAGGTAAAGTTGCTTCTCTCATCAAAGAAGTCAGGATGACGGTGGAAGAACGGGGGCCGCGAAGCGTCGTCGTGGCGGGAAACCCGAAGTGGCGGCCGGCGCTTCTCGGGCTCGTTGCGAATTCACTCGCGGAAGATTTGCGCTGCCCGGTGTTTCTCTGGGGAAGGGAAGAAAGCGTAGAACTTAAAGGCTCGTGCCGCTCCGGCGGGAGCATTGACCTTTCACTTCTCATGCAGGAAGCGCGGTCGGTGTTTTCTGATTTCGGGGGACACAAGGAGGCGGGCGGCTTTTCCACAACGCTTGAAAAAGTGCACCTCCTTGAAGCGGAGCTGGAACGCGCCTATGAAAAAGTTCGGACCGACTATGGCGCGGAAACACCGCTTATGGCGGACGCGGCGCTCTCGCTTGATGATGTCGCTCCTCGGACATATGCCGAGATTGAACAGCTCGCGCCGTTTGGCGTTGGTAATCCAAAGCCGGTGTTCCTGTTTGAAAACGCAAAAGTGCGAAGAATGGAGCAGTTCGGACGAGACAAACAACACCTGAAACTCACCTTTGCTAAGTCGGATGGCGTATATGTAAACGCTATACGGTTTTACGCGACACCCGCTGATTTTTCCGCGGAGCCGCGCGAAGGACAGTCGGTCACTCTTCTTGCTCATCTTGAGAAGTCAACCTTTGGCAACCGCGCGGAGCTTCGTTTGCGGATTGTTGACATTATCTGATTTATATTATAGATTTTCTCTTGGACCATCGCAACATATACCTAATGAACTCAAAAACGCTCCGACTCGCAATCACCGTCTCCCAAACCACCCGTGAACGAAACCAAATGTTTCTCGCGAAAGCTAAAAAACTTCTGGCCATGGTTTGTCCCGGCACAACCATAGGTTTCGAACACAAAACGAGGAGATTGACCGTAACCGGCATCAGAAACCTCGACGGCTTACGTCTTACTAAAGTCGCCGTTGTTTCACTCGCCGTAGGCATGGATGTGATTCTTCGTAACTACGATTTTGATCTGCATCACACCGCATAATCTCTGTGGCGCGCGCATTCTCCCGAACTCCATGTGGGTTCGGGGGATTTCTTTTTACCCATTTTCTGCTATCATGGGACTGTCGCCGAATGGCAAAATTGACAATTTTGTTACGTAGGAATAAGGATCATTTTGGACAAAAACGGACAAAATCGGCATTCGGCGACGGGCCCCATCATAGCTAACATGAAAAAGCCTCTACAACTCAAAAATATCGTCTGGAAAGAGGGGAAATACTACGTTGCCCAGTGTTTGAATGTGGATGTTTCCAGTTTTGGCCGGACCAGAAAAGAAGCCTCGCGGAATCTACAGGAAGCTCTCGAACTTTATTTTGAAGATGTAAAACCCACTATAGCCGCGAAGGTTGAGCGACCGGAGATTTTTGGCGTAGCTCTTCGGTATGTCTAAACTGCATTCGAGCGCAAAAATCATTCACACTCTTGAACGAAACGGCTTTACTTTCGTGTCCCAGCGCGGGAGTCATCTAAAATTACGGCGTGCAAGCTTCGTGGTAATCGTCCCTGCCAATCGCAGAGAGGTTCCATTAGGGACAGTTCGTTCCATTCTTAGGCAATCCGGTTTGTTAGAATCGGATTTTTCTTAATTCTTACATCATGTTTTCTCATTCTCATGACATCGTCGTGTTCACCGACGGGGCTTCGCGGGGAAATCCGGGGCCGGGCGGCTTCGGCGCGATTGTGGTCGCGCCGAAGAATCAAGATTCCGGATTCATGGTTCAAGAATTGGGAGGCAGAGAGGAGAGAACCACGAACAATCGAATGGAACTTCGCGCCGCAATCGAAGCCCTGCGTTTTGCTTCTTCACTAAACGCTAAACGCTTAACGCTATACGCTGATCCCGCTTATCTCATCAACGGCATTACCAAGTGGATTTTCGGCTGGCAGAAAAACGGCTGGAAGACCAAAGGTAAGAAGGAGGTCCTCAATCGGGATCTATGGGAGGAATTAGTTGGGATTATTGGAGATAAAAAGGTTGATTGGAAATTGGTGGCGGGGCATGCGGGGGTTAGGGGAAACGCGCGATGCGATGAAATCGCCACCTTATTCGCCGACGGGAAATCGGTTGCGCTCTATTCTGGTATTCTCAAGAATTACCGCATAAAGAATGTTTTGGATATTACGGGAGATGCTCATCTCGCGGAAAAGAAAGAGACCGGAAGAACGCGAAGCAGGGCAAAAGCGTACTCTTATATTTCGCTCGTTAATGGTGTTGCGCAAACGCACAAAACATGGAGCGAGTGCGAAGCGCGCGTGAAAGGAAAAGAAGCGAGATACAAAAAAGTATTTTCAGCGGATGAAGAACATAGACTGATTCAAGAATGGAGTGGACATTAAAGGACACCGTATTCTATCTCGCCATCGCTGGTTTCGTGGCCGGTATTTTTATTCGGTCCTTTCTGCGGATGGGTGTGGCATTTTCCTTTCTCATCTTTTTGCTCGGCGTTGTCTTGTTACTCCTGTTCGCGCTTCACGCGCGCCGCTGCTCTATCTCTGCCTCGCCGCGAGAAGGGAACGAACGAGCGACGCTTCTGTGCGCCATTCTCTTTCTTGCAGCGGGTTTGGGAATGGGGCGCTACGACCTTGCCGATAGAGGCGTTTTGCGGGGGGGATTGGAATCTTCAGTCGGCCAAACGGTTGCTCTTGAGGGCGTCATCGTTGAAGAGCCGGATATGCGCGAGGGAACCACGCGGCTCGTGGTTAAAGCGGAATCGAAGGGCAGCGCGGCGCGAGTTCTGCTTACCGTCTCTCATGAGCCGCGCTATTACTATGGAGACCGCGTTACGGCAAGCGGGATTCTGGAGCGTCCGAGAAATTTTACCGACGAAGAGACGCTCCGCGAGGTGGACTATGTTTCTCATCTCGGGAAGGACGATATTTATTTTGAGATGTTTCTGCCGCGGGTAGCGCTGCTTGCTCGCGGTGAGGGGAACACGGTAATTGCCGCTCTGCTTGCGTTTAAGGAAACATTCATCCGTAATATCGGCGCGCTCCTTCCCGAGCCGCATGCCTCGCTCTTGGGTGGGCTCATCGTCGGCGCCAAGCAATCGCTCGGAGAGAAACTCCTTGATGACTTTCGCGTTGTCGGGGTCATCCATATTGTCGTGCTCTCCGGCTACAACATCACGCTGGTCGCCCGTTTCGTGGAATGGCTTCTCTCGCGCCTCAAAAAACATCTTCGCCTCACCCTCGCCGCCGTCGCCATGATACTCTTCGCCGTGATGGTTGGCGCCACGGCGACCGTCATTAGGGCGACCGTCATGGCGCTTCTTGTGCTTCTTGCGCGCGGGACGGGAAGAATCTACGAAGTAACCCGCGCGCTTCTTCTCGCAGGAGCAGTCATGCTCCTGCACAATCCCAAGATTTTGGTCTTTGACGCTTCGTTCCAATTGTCGTTTCTTGCAACGGTAGGGCTGATCTATATTTCGCCCCTTATCGAGCCGAAACTGCGTTGGATTACCATGCGTTTGAATTTCCGCGAGATTGCCGTCGCAACGGTTGCGACACAGCTTTTCGTACTGCCGTTCCTTCTCTATAAAACCGGCGTATTAAGCCTCGTCGCTCTTCCGGTCAACCTCCTCATTCTCTCCGCTATTCCCGCGACGATGCTTTTCGGATTCCTTGCCGGGCTTGTCGGGTTTCTTGGCAGTGCGCTTGCGGCTCCGTTCGCGTTCATCTCCTATGGGTTGCTTGCCTATGAGCTTGCGGTGGTGGATTGGTTCTCAAAACTGCCGTTTGCCGCCGTTTCCACCCCCGCTTTCTCTTTATGGTTGGCCCTATTCTGGTACGGCGTCTATGCGGCCCTCTTCTTTATGTGGCGGAAAAAGCAATTCACAGGGCCTGCCGCAGCGAATGTGCTATCATGAGCCCTTAGAATGAATGCTCCATTTACTACCGATGCGGACATCAGTCGCGCCCTCCTTAAACGTGTGGTCAATTCACGAGAGAGGCGCCCCCGCCTTGAAATCACTACGCCAAAAGGCGTGTTCCACCTCGTTACCGTTGAAGAGCCGGTTCTCTCAACGATACAAAACGGTCGTTTGACCTTCATCAGTTTTTTCGGCAAGCCTGCGATAGGGAGGACATATGCCTTTATGTGGCCTCTAGCCGAGGAACCGGCTCTCCCTATTACCGAACTCGGAATCTACGAATGATGGCCGCGGCGCCTGCGCCGATGCCTGCACCTGGCTCCCATCGCGGAAGCGGGCGGAGCTAGTTTTCTTTTTCAAACCAGCTTGTTGCCGCAACGAGATTTCTCTCAGCAACACTCCAATTTAAATTTGCGAAGAAATCTTCCACATAGTTTTTCTTGCCGCTTGGCTGATAGTCCGCGACAAAGGCGTGTTCCCACATATCAAGGGCGAGGAGGATCTGACAGGTCACGAGATGCCCTAGGTGTTGTTCATCAACCCACTGGGTAAAAAGCCGTTTTGTGTGCGGGTCAAAATAAAGCATTGCCCAGCCGATGCCGCGGGTTAGGGCGATCGCCTTAAATCGGTTCAACCAATTCTCAAATGAACCGAATTCTTGCTCAATCATTTTCACCAAAGAGCCGCCGCCGGCGGGCGGCGCTGAACCATTTTCAAATTGGGCGAAGTAATACTCGTGATTGCGCATGCCGTCAAATTCAAAAGCGAATCGGCGTTGTAATTCAGCGAGTTCGTAGGCGTATTTTTCGGCATTTTGCACCAGTTCATTTACGCGCTCCAAAATTAAATTGGCGTTTTTGACATAGCCGGCATAAAGTTTAAGGTGCTCCTCAATATTTTTGCCCGAGATGCCTTTCAATTTCGGAATGTTGAATTTTTTCTCTTCAAATTTTTTCATAATGATCCCCGTCATTTATTAAATTCAAGACAATACCACTTATCACTAGCTCCCCCTGCGGCATCGGAACAATGCCAACCCCGCATACCGGGACCATATCTTTGTGGAGTAAAACGTGACGCTACCAATCCGTAAGATCCATAATCAAGGTAATAGTAGGGATTGGTATCCGGAGAGACCGGTAGTGACCCAAAATAACCAGCGATCACCAATTCTCCAACACAAATGTTTCCTGAATAACTCTGGCCAATAATGCACCATCCGTTAACCGCGTTTACATTTGGAGGTAAAGAATTTGTATCCAAGTAGTACCTTTCAAGACT
>CAYHPP010000028.1:0-8132 GCA_964358745.1 uncultured Candidatus Saccharibacteria bacterium
TATTCGGGGGCACATCTTTCGTGACAAAACTGTGCGCGCCGACGGTCGCGTTCTCTCCCACCGTGACGCCCGGCATGATTGAGCTGTGTGTCCCAATGCGGCAGTTCTTCTTGAGCGTCACCTTGCCGGCTTTGCCATCAATTGTGGAGTACGAGTAGACGGCGCAGTGCGCGCCAATTTGCACTCCGTCTTCAATTGTAATGCCGTGCTTCGCGACGAGAAGCGTATAGGCTCCGATGTCGGTGCGCTTCCCCAGCGCGAGTTTTTCGGGATAGAGCGCAAGCCAGTGCCACTTGGTCGGTACGCCGTGCTTTGGGACCGGTTTCCTCCATTTCTTAAATCGCGGATGCGTCATGGTTCTAAACTGGTTCTAATTAAAACCTGTCTAATAGCTCATCTGTTTGGACAGCAATTCTGAACCGCCGGGAAGGTTTTCCAGAATCTTCCGCACGCGCGGGCCGGTTTTTCCGTCTCCCCAAGGGTTCTCCATGTTCAGAAGCACGCGACGGAACGCCTTGTCATGAAGCGCCGCGAGAATAACACGCGCAATCTTCTTTCGATTGAAGGGAACATCAATCACATTCTTCCCGCGAAGCCGCCCCCGCTGCCGGTCTCCAAGATTTATGACGGGCTTTTTCCACGCCGCTCCCTCAATAAGAGCCGCGCTTGAATTCCCTATCAAAAGAGCGGCCTCGCGCTCCGCGGCGAGGAACATATCATACGGGATATTCTTGAATATCCGAAACCGAGGGTTCCTGCGCTCCTTTTCAAGCGCGCGTATGATTGCGAAACTTCCCGCGTCCGCATTGGGGCAGACGGCAACGGTCGGCAGAGCAACGCTCTTTAACGCGGCGATTGTTTCTTTGATCTCCCCGCCGGCGGCGCTCCCCTGACTGCCGGGATGCTGCACGAGAAGCGCAAAATGCTTTTGTGCGGAAAAATGGAGAAATCCAAACAGGTCGCTTTTGCTCGGGAGGCTCCGTCTGCCGCGAATGACGTCAAGCGCGGGAGCTCCGACGACACGAATGCGCCACGCTTCCTCCCCCATCCGCTTTAACCGGCGCGCGGCATCTTGAGTCGCGGGTAAGTGAAGCGAAGCGAGTTTGGTGATGCCGTGCCGGGCGTTTTCGTCCGCAGTCGCGGTCCGTTCACCGCCGTGGAGGTGCCCCGTCGGAATTCCGAGATAGAGACACGCAGTCGCCACCGCAAGCATTTCGGGGCGGTCGCCGAGAAGAAGCGCGAAGTCAGGGCGGTTTCTAGTGAATGCTTCTGTGACTTCCCGTAGCGCGTCCGCCGCAAAAGCCGCCGTGCTCTCGGATGTATTCCCTTTGAAAACCGCGGGAATGACGGTCGTGCTGGGGAATGCTTTTCTGACGAGTCGCACGGTCCTGCCGAATGCAGGCATGAGGTGCATGCCGGTCGCATACATCCGAAGCGAAAGTTTGTCGCTCTTCTCTATGGCATTAAGCACCGGCGTCATCAGTCCGAAGTCCGCGCGGGTACCGGTCACATAGGCAATTTTTTTCTTAGAACCCATATCAAAATAAATGGCGTAGTGAGGCGGTTTCCTCTCGTGCGAACCGCAGCCCTGGAGGACGAGGCATATCAAGATATGGCGAGTCCGAAGGACAAGGTGTAGCCGAGAGGAAATCGCCGCAGCCCGCCCGACTGAACGACATCAGTCGCTCGGGCGGGTAGCCAAGCTCTGTAAGATTCTCATTCATAGCGGTTTATTTTGAGATGGGTTCTAGCGGACATAGTCATCTTTTTTAAGCAGCTTATCCCGCAGCATGTCACGCGTCGCGCGCGCCCCGATAACGCGGGCATACTCTCTCGGCGGCAGTCCCGTGCCGGGGCGCTTCAACCCAAGACTCTTTTCCGTAAAGAGTTCTCCCTTCTTGACTGCCCGAAGCGTGACCACGCTTTTTCGCGCGATTTTGGCGTTCTCCCGTTCGCTTGGAAAAATCGTCTTCTTCCCAGTTCCAAGCGCCCCCTCAATATACCGTATACTTCGCACGAGCGCCTTAAACTCGCCTGGAGTAAGGGACGCCTTGTGGTCTGGGCCGGGGAGACGCCTATCAAGCGTGAGGTGTTTTTCAATAACACAGGCACCGAGTGCCACCGCGGCGGTTGCCGCGACAGTTCCTTCCGTGTGGTCAGAAAATCCTACCGGCACGGAAAGCTCTTTCCGTAGTGTTTCTATCGCGCGAAGGTTGGCTTCAGCCGCTGCCGCCGGATAATTTGTCGTGCAGTGGAGGACAATGAGTTTTCGGTTCCCCGCTTTTCGGAGCGCGGTAACCGATTCCTTGACCGATGCCATATCCGACATTCCCGTAGAGAGCAAGAGCGGCAATTTCCACTTCGCTATGCGGGAAAGGTACGGAAGATTGTTCGCATCGCCGGAGCTTACCTTAATGGCCGGCACGCCAAGTTTCTTTAAGAACATGGCGTCACCCAAAGAAAACGGCGTGGAAAGAAACACGATGCCTTTTTTCTTGGCGTAAGATTTGAGCGTCGCGAAATCCTTCCGCTTAAGCGCAAGCCGCCGTAACATCGCGTGTTGGGTTTCTTTCCGCTTTTCGCTCGCCCGCTGATACCGGGCTTTCCCCGCCGCCTTAGTTGTGAGCTCGTCGGGGTCAAAGGTCTGAAACTTCACCGCGTCCGCTCCCGAACGCGCTGCCGCGTCAATGAGTTTCTTCGCAAGCGAAAGTTTGCCGTTGTGATTTACTCCTGCTTCCGCAATGATAAAAACCGGCGCCCCCGCGCCGACTTTCCGCCCACCGATGGTAATGTTCTCTCCGGCCATGCATTACTATAACCTCATGGGCAACCTTTTGGTTTCAAGCCGTTTTATCCATTCACATTGAGCACTTTAAGCGAAGTATTTCCGGACGCGTCGTTTGCCGCGACCCCGATGCGGCGGACATCCGAAAGCGGGAGCGTGTCGGAGTGGAAGGCGTAGTGCCAGACCCCCTCCTTCTCGCCAAAATCAAGATTGTCGTGGATGAAGCGCCCCGACTTCGTTTCAATCGCGAGAAACGGTTGTGGCCCAAAAACGCGGCCGCGGCGCGCCATGATGTCAAGGTTCGGAACATCGCCCTTCGGCGCGCGATTGAGCTTGACCTCAAGCTTTAGGGGTTCCTGCATGCGCTCCGGCGCTCCGGTCGCGCGGCGAAACGCCTCAACTTCCTCGGCATATTTAAACTTGACGCGCGGATACTTCGGCGAGACCTCGCGGATGAGAGAGCGGACATAGTCCACTTCCCTCCCCACATCGCGAAAATCATGTCCGGCAACCCCCATGAGTGTTGGGAGCCCTTTGTCCGCCCTCCGGAAAGCTTTCTCCACCTCGCGGCGGGTGAGCGACCCGACGCGATTCAAGGGGTTAAGCGCGCGGCCGATAAAGCGGCGGCAGTTTCCCGGCGTTTGGTAGTCGTCGTGAGAAGGGTGGTAGATTGACCAATCCGAAGGCGCTTTTCTCCAGTTTCCCGAGCGGCCCTTGCGAAAGTCGGTGAGGAGTTCAAGCTCCCGGTTATCATCCTGCGCCATGCTCGTGAGATCGTACGGAATCCACTGTTCCAGAAACCAATGGCTGTCGGGTCGCTCGGTTTGAAACCCAGCCCGCGCGGCTTTGGGAAACCATTGCCGCTCAATAATCCGGCGGCAGAGCACATCCAGAAATTCGGGAGCGGAGTTCAAGAGCGATGTGGCGCATCGGTGCGCCTCTCGATAGGTGGAGATGTAGTGAAAATGATAATGAATAGCGTCGGGTGAGTCTTTCTGCTTTTTGAGAATCGCGCGGTAGTGGTCAAAGACGCGGTGCACCCCGAGGTCGCGCCCGCGCTCATTTGTCTTGAACCCAACATGGTCAAGGCAGTGCCAGTTATAGACCCAGCCGCCCCCGTAGGAATCGGGGAAACTCATCCGAAACTTCCGACGCATAATGCGGGAGAGCATCGCGTCCACTTCCCTCCACGTCTTGTTGTAGTCAAGGGAGTGGCGGGAAAGCAGCTCCGCGACTTTTTCTTCTTTGCCGCCGAGCGGCACCTTCCTTCCTTTAAGCAGTTGGAGCGTCTTTAGGGTCTTAGGAAGACCCGTGACGCCAAAGAGGTGCTCTAGCCGCTCAAAGGTTGCATGAAGCGGCTCGCGAAGCGGTCCTTCGGTATCTATCGCGTGGACGATGAGGACAAGGCGGTTGGTGTCTTGCATACGTTTGAACGATGCGGTCATCGCTTGCCGTTAAGCCCTTTATACGTCCGAGAAACGCTCTCGGAAAACGGGGGAAAAGGCTTGTGCGGCGCGCGTTTCTCCACGACGATGAAGTACTCGTAAAATCTCTCCGGCATGCCGGTAACATACGAAAGTTGTCCGAAATCGCCGCGGCGGGGAAAGAAATAGGTCGCCGCGACATGCTGTCCTTGTTTCCCAAGCTCTTGAAGCATGCGCGGCGTGTCGGTGAAGTAATTGGGATGGCCTTTCTTTCGCGCCCCTTCTTCGGCCTTCCGCGCAAGCGCGTCGTCTTTGTCATAGGCGTCGTTTTTCCCCGTGAGATAGAGCAACCCGCCCTTTTTAAGCACGCGGAGAAATTCGGCAAGCGCGCGGTTTTGGTAGGTCGCGTCAAAAACGGCGAGACAGGCGACATTGTCAAACTGCCCGTCCGAAAACGGGAGCGATTCGGCCTCGCACTCATGTAACCCATCCACAAGCGGGTCGCGGCCAAAGTTCTTTTTCGCCTCGTCAATCATCGCCTTTGAGATGTCAATGCCGGTAATCTTCTCCCCAAATTTCTTGAAGACGGGGAACATCCGTCCCCACGCGCACCCGACGTCAAGCACCGTCCCCCGCCGCATCGGGTGCCGCGTAAATATGAGTTCATACACTTCATCGTCTTCGGTTTTGGTATCCCCGGAAATGACAGCGCTTTCGCCTCCTTCCTTTCTGCTCTCGGCGACTCGCTCCTTCCAATACTCAAGATATGAACGGTTCCAATAGTCTTTTCTATTCATAGTAGATACGCTTAACGAATGGCGCATGCGAATGGGGATACTGGGCGCTCCACACGCCGTCTTCGGTGCAAAGAGGTAAGGGTCGTAGGCCCCCCGCGGTGTCGCTCTTAAACTTTACTAGAATGGGGCTGTCTACATTTTCACCGCCTGTACCAACATGCAGTTGCAGAGAAGCGTAGAATGCCAGTCGTACTCGGAAGTTTCTAGCCGCTCGGCGAATCCGCGGAAAAGTTCCGGATACTTCTTTTCAAAGCGGGGCGGAAGCGGGTGCACATGGTAGAAGCGGAGCCGCTCCGTCGCAAAGCCGAACTTGCGAAGCTCTCCGTCAACATTCAAGCGGTCATACTCCGGGATGGAGACTTTCTCTTTTTTAATCTGTCGGTCCTCAATGATGCGCTCAATCTGTTCAATATCGTCAAGGTGGAGCCACGAGCCGATGTCGCGAAGCACGCTGTCCCTGATGTCTTTCGGAATCTTGATGTCGCTAAATAAGCGCCGGAGAAATCGGAGCGTGTGCTGGTTGAAGGTAAAGAGCGAAAAGAGATGATTTTCAAGACTCACGAGGAGGCGCCCCTTGGGCTTCAACACGCGGCGAAATTCTCTAAAAAGGTCGGCGTGACGGTCAAGATTCTCCAGAACGCCAAGTGAAAGCAGGAGGTCAAGCGAGCCTCTTTTAGCCGGTATTTTGTAGATGTCGCCCTTCGCGATGAGGTCTTTCGGAAGCCCTGCGTCGCGAAGCAGTCTCTGGCCAATCTCAAGCATTCCCTCGCTTATGTCAAAACCGGTGCAGGAAATCCCGCGCTTTCGGAGTTCAATCACCATTCGGGCGTCGCCGCACCCGGCATCCAGAACCCTCTTCGGCTTCGGCTCCATCTGGTCCACGAGCGCGAGTGCAATCTTAAGGCGATGAAGGCCGGTCGGGTACCGTCCCTCCCCCGTATAGGTCGCCGAGTATACCTTTGATTGGCGGTCGTAATAGTTCCGAAGATGCTCCTGATATTTTTTGCGGCTTTGTGTTGCCATATGATGTACGGTACAGCGTACCTAAGCTACGCATCTTTTTCAAGCGACTGCATCGCCTGGACATTGGTAAGATTCTCTTTGAACGAATGCGGGTACTTCCCTTTTCCCTTCACGGCGCGAAGAAAGGCCTTCATCTCCTCAATGTACATTTCCTCCTCGTTCACGTACCCCTTCTCGGGATTCCCTTTGGGCACGGCAAGAGTTCTCGTTTTCTTGTCTTTCGCGGTAAAAATCTTTATCGCGTAATCAAATCGCTCCCACTCGAGTACTCCTTCGGAGCCGAGGACGCGGAGCGTCCGGAAGGGCTTGCGCGCAATGACGTCAATGAGAAGCGTACCCCGAACCCCATTTTCATACTTCACGAAGGCCGTAACGGTATCCTCCGCGTCCATATCAAGGTCGGAGAGCTTGGTGATGGAACCCGTCGCTTTTTTTACGCGCGAACCGAAAAGAGCATTGAGCCAAATAAGTTCAAAGCAGAACATCTCGCGGCATGCACCGGTTTTCTTTTTTGAAAAGTACACCATACGGTAATCCTCAAACGGGTGCCAATCGGGAAGGTATTGTCCCATGTGGTACTGAAAAGCCAAGACTTTTCCTATCGCTCCCGCATGAAGGACTTTCTTCATCATCTTCACCGCCGGATTAAAAAGAAACGTGCATGACGGCGCTTTTACCGTCGTGTCTTTGTTCCTGAAAATCTCTTTGTATCCGTCATCGCTCGTCGGGTGCTCAACGAAAAAATGCTTCTTATGCTTCAGCGCGTACCGGATATAGTCGCCGTGGGCATCGGGCGAAGTGGAAATAATGAGCGCTTCAAATTCCTTCGGAGAAATGTCCGCGAGCCGCGCAAGGGTGCGGATACCGTATTTTTCCTTCGCCTCTGCGTTCCTATCGGCGCGTATGTCAAAACCGACGATATCTTTCTCGCCGTTTGCATGGAGATTGCGTATCCGTCGCTTGCCCATTGAACCAAGGCCGACAATGAAGAATTTCATGCTGTGTCCCAAATTCTAAATCCTAATGTCTAAATCCTAAACAAATTCAAAATCAAAAATCCGAAATCAGAAACAATCCTGCTTGGGCTTGTGAAGTTGACTTCAATGCTACCACGGTAGGTTTCGGAGTGAGTCGCATAACTCTTATTGGTCTAAAAGATTTGTCCTGAAAACACGATAAGCAGTATACCTCCGAATAAAACAGATGCTCCGAGAAGACGCGGACGAAAATGCGTCTCGCCGTGCACTGTTTTCCCCAAAATAACGTCAAAAATAATGCTGGAACGCTTGAATGCTATGAAATATACCGCAGGGATAAGTGCAAGTCCGATGTAATGGAAAATAGCACTCAGCCCCGTCAAAGCCAGCAAATGCAGAAACGGTGTATGTTCTTCTCCCGACAGGGAGGGAAAGCCGCGCCATATAACGACCACAAGTGAAACGGCGGCAAGCCCCGCAAAAATCCAGAATCCGGACAAAAGCGGCGGGACGGAAATGTATAAAGACTTCGTAAAGATAACAGTAACTGCGGAAAGCAACGCTGAACCGAGCATAAGATAACTTCCCCGCTCCTTGAAGATAGTGCGCATGCTTGCACGAACGCTCGGGTCGCCCATATCAAACCCGAGTAGCAGCGAACCAGTGACTGAGAGGACGATACCGAACCATCCAAACACATTTGGCACTTCTCCCAGTATGACTATCCCAAGTGGCGCGAGAAAAACGACCGACAAAGAAAAAAGGGGGCCTACAAGCGACTGCGGGGAGAGCTGAAACGCCTGCGTATACAAATATGAATTGAGATACTCAAGAGCGACGAGGATGATGAGTCCGAAGAAAAATGAGAGCGGTGGGAGTTTCCATTCGCTAAAAATGGTAACGGCCGCCGAAAGAATGAGCGTGCCAACTGCAAATTGACTTCCGATGAGAAACCATGGGGGTATCCTCGCCAGCTTCTTAAATTGGTTGTTAGAAAGGGAACCGAGAAATCCGCTTAAAATTCCGAAGAAAAGACCCATAGTGTGTTTTGTAATTGACTAACGTAAAGTTGAGAGCGACACCGCAGGGCATTAGACCCTGCGGGTCGCCCCGACTGACCCTGTGT